>JAMCQQ010000181.1 GCA_023379515.1 Actinomycetota bacterium | reverse complement strand
TTATCAGGTTTTTTAATTGCTGCAAAAATATGATTATCCTTAATTAATATCCCGTCGAACAGTCCGAACCTGTGATTGAAACCTCCGCCGCAACGAACGGCATATTTTTCAATTCTTCGAAGTCCCGGTTTTGTTTTACGCGTATCGGCTATTTTAACATTATATCTTGAAGCAATTGATGAGAATTTTTTCGTATATGTTGCAATACCGGACATATGCTGTAAAAAGTTAAGATATATTCTTTCCATAATCAACAAAGTCCGTGTAGAACCGCTAATTGTGCAAATCTTATCAAAGTAATTTAAGTCTTCGGAGTCATTTTTGATTTTATCGAATTCAATGCTTCCGCCAAGTTCTTCAATTATATACCCGCCTATGTCTATTCCTGAAAGCACGGCACCTTTTTGTTCCTTGCAAATTATATATGCCGAAGATTTATTCTCCTCCGGTATCAGGAATTTGGATGTTATGTCACCATAACTTCCAAGGTCCTCATCTATTGCAGTTTTTATCAGGCCAATTACTTCATATTTATTTATTTTATCTGCTACATTCATTTCTAACCTTCTTCTTATTTTTTAGCCTGCAGCAAAATTATCCCAAAGGCTAAATATGGTCATAAAAGTTTGATGGTTACTCTACCGGTTCGAAAGATATGTTATCACGCTTTAAAATAATATGCTTCTTCCAATTTTTATCATCTTTTCTAAAATAGTCATTTCTCTGGTGGGTACCCCTGCTTTCTTTTCTTAACCTGGCAGCAGCAGCAATCAAATATCCAACAGTCAGCATATTTATAAGTTCTACAGCTTTTTTGTCAGGATTATTGAAAAGCACACTATTTTTTATATTTTTATTAATAAAGGTCAGTGCCTCTGCAAGACTTTTATCGTCTCTGAGTATCCCGACTTTTTCACTCATCAAGTGTCTGAATTGAAGGGTTGTTTTTTCTAAATCTTTATTTAGCTTATTATCATGCATTTTTAATTTCGTCTCTGCTTTGAGTTCCCCTTGGCCCGTAAGTATGCTATCAAGTTTTTTTAATAATTTTTGTTCTGCAAACAAGCTGTCTGACTTAAGTTTTTTTATAACATCTTTAGAAATTTCCCATCCATATACCAGACCCTCAATAAGGGAATTGCTTGCCAGCCTGTTTGCACCATGTGCGCCCGTTGCCGCAGTTTCTCCGCAGGCATACAATCCTCTAATATCAGTATGTCCTTTCAGATCAGTCTTGATTCCGCCATTTAGATAATGTGCCGCCGGGAAAACTTTAATTAAGTCTTTGCTTAATATGAGCCCATTGTCTTTCAATTTTGCAACTATATTGGGAAAACGGACTTTCAGCATATTTTCCGGCAAATGCGTGGCATCCAGATGAACGAATTTAATATTCTGATCTTTCATCACTTTAATCATTTCCTTGACAACAATATCTCTTGGAGCAAGTTCTGCCCTCGGGTGTATACCTACCATAAACCTTTTGCCAAAACTGTCCCTCAGGTAAGCTCCTTCACCTCTTAAGGCTTCAGTAATAAGATAAAGGCTGCCTTCATTAGTTTTAAATACGGTAGGATGAAATTGCATAAACTCAATATCTTTTATGGAAGCACCGGCCCTGTAAGCCATTGCAATCCCATCACCCGTTGATATTTGCGGATTTGTGGTAAGATCGAACAGCTGGCCAATACCGCCGCTTGCAATAATAATATTTTTTGCAGGATGTATTTCTATGGCAGATGTAGTAAGATTCAATGCTATTACCCCAAGACAGATGTCATCGGCAGTAATTATGTCAAGTACGAGATATTCAGGATAGAATTCAATTTGCCCGAAATTCTTGGAGTATTTTACAAGCTTTTTTTCGATTTCCTCACCAGTGGCATCTCCACCTGCATGAAGTATTCTTGGATAGCTGTGTCCGCCCTCGGTGGTGAGGCCTATCTCTCCATCCGAAATATCAAAAGTAATGCCCAGCTCTATCAAGTCTTCAATCATTTTTGGAGCATACTTGACCAAAACTTTTACTGCCTTAGTGTCACAAAGTCCCTGGCCGGCTTTTATAGTATCTTCATAATGATTTTTCCACTTATCAGGTTTTTTAATTGCTGCTGCAATACCACCCTGGGCATACCATGTTGTTGATTCTGAAAGTGAACTTTTGGTCAAAACCTTTACTTTGGTATATCTTGAAATCCTGATCGCTGTTGAAAGACCTGCAATACCACTTCCTATAATTATGCAATCGCTGCAATCATAAGTCTTCCGGCTTTGGGATAAATCAATCAGATATCGTTTTTGCATATGCTTAAATATTTATTAAATTATAATTTCCAAAAAACTATTACATGTTTAATCTGCCAGTAACATTAACTTAAAGCCAACATATTATCAATTGCTATGCGAGCCTTATCAATAATATCGTACGGCAGCTTTATCTCGAACCTTTCCTCTTCCAGAGCCCACATTAATTTTTCAAGATTTGTGAGTTTCATATTTGGACAGATTGCGCGACTGGAAGCCGGATAAAAAACTTTGTCAGGATTTTCTTTTTTTAATCTGTATATCAAGCCAATTTCTGTTCCGATAATAAATTCTTTTTTTGTCGATTGTTCTGCAAAAGTTAACATACCACCTGTGCTTGCTACATTATCAGCTATTGCTATTACATCGGGAGTGCATTCGGGATGTACAAGCACAACGGCACCAGGGTGTTCTTTTTTAAGAGCAATAATTGTTTCAACACTGATCTTTGCATGGGTGGGACAAAATCCATTCCAGAGTATCATTTTTCTGCCAGTCTGGCTTTGGACATAGCTACCCAGATATTTATCAGGGATAAAAATAATTTGCTTATCCGGAGGAATTGAATTAACCACTTTTACAGCATTTGAGGACGTACAGCAGATATCACTTAATGCTTTTACCCGGGCCGAAGTATTCACATAACATACAACCACTGCGTCAGGATGATTCTTTTTCAAATTTGCAAGCTGCTTATCAGTTATCATGTCGGCCATCGGGCACCCGCTGTTTTTATCCGGCAGCAGGACTTTCTTTTCCGGAGAAATAATTTTTGCAGTTTCTGCCATAAAATGTACCCCGCAAAAAACAATAATTTTGTTTTTTGCTTTTGAGGCCTTTATGCTAAGTTGAAGGGAATCACCGACAAAATCTGCAATATCCTGAATTTCATCTATCTGATAATTATGCGAAAGTATTATGGCATCTTTTTTTGTTTTTAGCTTTACAATATTGTCTATTAAGCTTATATTCTTTTTCATACAAAAATTGTTTAAATTTTAAAGATAAGTTTAAATTATATAGGAAAAAAACATATAAATAAAATATCATTTCCA
>JAMCQQ010000180.1 GCA_023379515.1 Actinomycetota bacterium | reverse complement strand
CAGGTCTTTATAATAAAAAAGGGAAAGGTTTTGACATAGCAGGAATAGTTATGGGAGGTGTTTTTGTGTTGTTTGCCATGATTTTTGCGCTTGGTGAAATACTGGCACCACATTAGTTATATATAATTTAAAAAGTTATATATTTTAGCTAAATCCAAATCCTGATATAAAAAATTTCCCATTTAAGCATAACACCTGATTTAAACATTGTACATGGTGGGACCACAATCTTGCAGAACAATATAATGCTGTTTGCTTGCTATATAAGCTTAATTATTTTTTCCCTTGATTTTTAAATCCTGATGAATAGGCTTTTCCAATACCGGTCCTATAACTTCAGCATTAAAAAAATCTTTAATCTCGTCTTCTATATCTTTGCCAATCTCGACCGGATGGTCATTGATATAGTATTTTTCACTATCCTTATAAACAGGATATTTGGCTCTATTGCCATTTGTTTCTTTTACTTCAATAAAGTATAAAAATTCTTTCTTTTCCTTCATATTTTTCCCAAAAAAATAATAATATATCGCAATTATATCCTTGATGTAATTACCTGATATATATTATAAATAATAACATAAAAAAAATTTAGTAAATACTCTTACGAAAATTACTGAAGCATTGATTCTCATTCTGCTTATTTCTTATTGAACATGAAAAAATCAACGCAATGTTATTTTTATTTGTGAGCCATATAATCTTAATCCGTTTATTATAACCAGAATTGTAATGCCGACATCTGCAAAAATAGCCAGAGATAAATTGCTCAGCCCCCAGGCAGCCAGCATTAAAAATATAAATTTAACTGTTATAGCTATTATAATATTGAATCTTATAATCCTAACCGCTTTTTTACCTAGCTTAATGAGATAAGGCAGCAGATTTAAGTTATCATTTAATAATGCGATATCAGAATTTTCAATAGCTATATCAGATCCCGTGGCACCCATGGCTATACCAACAGAAGCACTGGCAAGTGCCGGTGCATCATTTACACCATCACCAGCCATGGCAACATGTTTATATTTACCAATTATTTTGGATAATTCTTTAACTTTATCTTCCGGAAGCAATTCTGATTCAAAAGTTTCTATACCCAGATTTGAAGCTACAAATTTTGCCGAAGCTTCATTATCACCTGTCAATATTATTGGTTTAATATTGAGTTCTGAAAGACTTGATATTAATGGTTTGCTTTCTTTTCTTATTTCATCGGTTATAGCAATTATTCCTTTTATTCTTTTATCATCACTCATAACAATTGCTGTCTTACCCTGTTTTTCAAGTTCATCAATTTTTTGAAGGATAAATTCATCATTATCCATACATTGATTTTCATTAATAAACTTTACATTTCCAAGAAAATGCTTTTTATCTATACAAATGGAGCATTCTCCGGTTAAACCTTTGCCGGTTACTGATTGAAAGTCTTTAAATATATGAGGCTTGACTCCAATTTCTTCTGCTTTCTTTACTATACTTTTTGCAACAGGATGTTCTGAAAAAACTTCAAGCCCGGCGGCACAAGCAAGAACTTCATTTTCTGTAAAACCATTAAGTGGGATTATATCAGAAACCACAGGCTCACCTTTTGTCAGTGTTTTGGTCTTGTCAAAGGCTATGGCTTTTAACTTACCCATTTCCTCCAAAAATATTCCTCCTTTTATTAGGATGCCATTTTTTGTAGCATTTCCAATTGCTGAAAAAATAGTAACTGGTGTTGAGATTACAAGTGCACAGGGACAGGAAATGATCAGCAGCGTCAGAGCCTGTATAAACCAGTAATTAAAAGGTTTTTTTAATAAAATTACTGGAATAATTACAAGTAAAATAGCTGCCATTATAACAACTGGGGTATAAATTTTGGCAAATTTTTCAATGAATTTTTGTGATGTTGTTTTTTTTCCGGAAGATTTATATGTCAGGTCAATTATTTTGGAAAGAGTATTATCTTTAGCTTTTTTAGCAACCTTTACTTCAAGATAGCCGTTCCCATTTACTGTTCCGGCATATACGGCGTCATTCAAATATTTATTTCTTGGAAGAGGCTCGCCGGTAATTGTAGATTCGTCCACCAAAGAATTCCCAAATGATACTATTCCATCCATGGGGATAATATCTCCTGGTTTTATAATTACTGTTTGGCCAATTTCTATATCTTCGACCGGAATTTCTTTTTCCTTATCCCTTATCAATGCTGTTTTAGGAGTGCTGTCAATTAACTTTTTTAAAGCGCTCTGGCTTCTGGCAATTCCAAACTCTTCCAAATTATCACCAAGAGCAAAAAGAACAATAATGATAGCTGCCTCTTCGAATTGCCTTAAATAAATTGCTCCAATAACGGCTATGGTCATTAATAGGTTTATGTTGGATAATTTAAATTTGATTAAACTTCGGAAAGCACTTAAGAATACTTTTCTTCCAAAAATAACAATAATTATCAGGAATATAGGGAGTTCAACCCATAATGAGGCATGGATAGAAAAATAAGACAATACAAGAAATGGAACAATAACTATCAGTGCTGCCAGCAACCATTGAAATTTATTGTTTTTTATAAGCTCTTTCATATATGATCCTTTATCTTCTATTTTGAAATTATTTGATTTGTATATAAGGGACAGCTCTATTTTTCCTCAACATGCTTCAAGCCTTCAGCGAAGAGATTGGTTATGTGATTATCATCAAGAGAGTAAAAAACCATTTTCCCATCTTTTCTATATTTTACCAATCTCATATTCCTGAGTATCCTCAATTGATGTGAGACAGCTGACTTTGTTGTGCCAAGCAGGCTTGAAATCTCACAAACACACAGTTCCTGCACAAGTAATGCAAAAATTATCTTTACTCTTGTTGCATCTCCGAGAACCTTAAATGTCTCGGAAAGACGATAAATTATTATTTCAGGCTTCATCTTTTTTTTGACACCGGATATCTTTTGTTTATCAATCCATGTAATTTCACAAATTGTTTCTTTCTTTTTCATTATATAAACGCTCCCTGCAAATAATTATAATAGTTGAGCATATATTCAACTATTATAATTAATAAATATCATTTGTCAATTAATAATGACTATTTGAAAATTTTTATTATACATTTTAATTTTTTTAAATATTAACTCTTTTCAAGTTAAAATAACTTAATTTAAGCAGATCGAAGCGTTGAAGACAAAAAGCTTTTATCCAAAAAGATTTTAATGAAATGAGGTATAATTAAAAAATGAGATACTTTAAAAATAATTTTTATCCTTCTTGGGGGACTTTAGGAAATGATGGGCATAATAGATTTAAATGAACTTGCTGAGCCAGCACACAATGTACTTTTCTGCTGGAGCGGTGGCAAAGACAGTGCGTTGGCGCTGTATGAGATTATAAATTCCGGAACTCATTCTGTAGTGGCTTTGTTAACTACGGTCACAGAAGATTATAATAGGATCAGTATGCACGGTGTGCGTACTTCCCTGCTTGAGCAGCAGGCAAAGGCTTTGAACCTTCCACTCAAGAAGGTAATCATTACAAAAGATTCATCAAACAAAGATTATGAGGATAGGATGGCCCAAGTTCTTAAGCATTACAAGGACAGCGGGGCATACTCCGTTGTTTTCGGAGATATTTTTCTTGAAGATTTACGCAAATACCGCGAAAATAATCTGGCAAAGCTTCAGATGTCTGGAGTTTTTCCTTTATGGAAAAAAGATTCAAAACATCTTGCCAATTCATTTATTGATTTGGGATTCAAAGCGATTATCACTTGCGTTGACACAAAATTTCTTGATGCAAGTTTTACCGGAAGAGAATTTGACAAAGCTTTATTATCGGACTTACCATCTTCGGTCAATCCTTGCGGTGAGAACGGAGAATTTCATACTTTTGTCTACGCGGGGCCTATATTTGACAGAGAAATCCCGGTAAACAAAGGTGAAATCGTCTTGAAAGACGAAAGGTTCTGTTTTTGCGACCTGCTTCCGGAATCAAAAGGAAAACATTCCGATTAATCTATTTCTGATTTTATATTACTTGCAGAAAGAATTTTAGTTGCTTCCTCGAAGGTTAATAATTTATTTTTGGCGCCTTTATATTTAAGTACGGAGTGCGAGTTTACAATTGCAATCTTCAAAGAGAATTCTATGTCTGCTTTCTTTATAAAGCCTACAAGAAAAGTAGATGCAAAACTATCACCGGCTCCTGTTGTCTCAACAACTTTTATATCCATAGGATATATTACGTAATGATTATTATTGTGATCAATACAATTAACAGGGTTATTGCCATCTGTTATGATTACTATTTTTGGGCCAAATTTTTTTAAAGCAATAATTTTCTTTCCGGGATCCATATCACTGGTCAAGAGTGTAGCTTCTTCATTGTTCAAAACTAAAATTTCAGTATTCTTTAATATCTTTCCCAGATAATCGGCACCCATTTCACAAAGATTATGAGGATAGGATGGCCCCAGTT
>JAMCQQ010000179.1 GCA_023379515.1 Actinomycetota bacterium | reverse complement strand
GCGAAAGTTTTAAAATTTTTATAAGGTCTTTAGGATAATAATAGTGAAACTTATTTTTATAATTTCTGTTGAAATCTCTCCGACCGGTTTTAACAGTCTTTATTTAAAAAATATCTTTCAGATTCATTTTCAGGCCACTAAAAATATATGAAGCTGCAACCTCATTTTTTTTATACGTCTCATTTTTAACAATATCATTTTGCTCAAAAAAATATATTGTAATTTCTTTGTTTAAAGGATTGACGATCCAGTATTCATTTACTCCTGTAGACATGTATAAATCAAGTTTTTTTATAGTATCTTTGCTTCGTGTTGATTCAGAAATAATTTCAACAACCAGTACAGGGGTACCAACATAATAATCTTTCTCGTTCATGTATTCTTCAAGATCACAAATAACTACAATGTCCGGCTCTACGACATTTATATTATCAGGACTTCTTTTTAGTGTTATATCAAACGGCGCAAGCATAGGCCTGCATTTCTTACCTTTAAACCAGTTATAAAATATAACGTGCATTTCTCCAAGTATCTTCTGGTGAGTAATTTTTGGAGATGAAAGAAGATATACTTCACCATCAATATATTCATATCTTTTTTCATTGCCTCCGGTCAGCGCAAGAAATTCTTCATACGAAACTGTCACCGGTGCATCATCAAATGCTTCTGCCCTTTCTCTTATGAGGTCATCAGAATTAACTTTTGTATTATTTCTCTGATATTCTTCATATGCACAAAGAGTGGCAACTTTCCTGCCATTACTGGTAATTATTATCTTTTCTTTCGTACATGCCCTTAAGTATTTCCCAAGATTATTTTTAAGATCTGTAGCATTTATTATCATTATTGCTCCTTTTTTCCAATTAGCCATTATAGCTAAATTAGCTAATGTTATTATATATTTCTGGTTTGGAAAGTCAAGACTATAAGATATATCGAAATATTTTTAAAACAGAAGCAAAAAAATAATCTGCACAAAAAACAGAACTGTTTTTATTTTGTCAGTATGTTATTTTTTATTTTCGATTTAGACTTTATGGCTGAAGATAAAACTATGCTTGCATCTAAAATTTCTAGACAAAAAGGATATTTTTAATTTGCTTTTTTTGTTCTTGATAATCTGGTACAATAACTAAAACGTACATTAAAACGTTAATTAAAAATTACAAAATTTTGTAATTTTATATTGAGCATTATTTTAAATAAAGGTGAATAAGACTATGGAAAAAATAATCGGCATTACAGAAGCAAGGACAAATATCAAAAATCTGGTTGATAAGGTTTCAGAGCAAAATGAAACTTATATCATAGCAAGAGATAGCAAGCCGCAGGCCGTGATTATATCTTATAATGAATATATAAAAAACAGGACAATGATAGAAGAGGGCAGGAAGTTAAGGTTTGAAAAAGTACTGGAAGAAACCAGAAATCAATTTTCACAGTGGCTTAAAAAAAGAGGATATGATATCGAAAAACTGTCGGAAGAAGAAATTGAGAAGATCATAGCCAGTGAATAAAAAAACTATTGTTGTTCTGGATACAAACATTTTCATATCTGCTGTTTTATTTAAGGGAACCCATCTTGAAATCCTTAAACTTTGCATTTCAAAAAATGAAATAGATATCGCAATTTCACCTGAGTTACTGGCAGAGCTCATAGGAAAGCTGAAGTATAAATTCGGTATAAAAAACCAGACTCTTGAAAGCCTAAAAGTTGAACTGGAAAGCACCATGCTTTACATACTACCTGAATATACAACTCGAATTTGCAGGGATGCTACAGATAATAAAATAATTGACCTGGCAATTTGTGCAGAAGCTGAGTTTATCATAACCGGGGATAAAGATCTGCTCGAAATCAAAACCTATAAGGGAATTAAAATCTTAACGGCTGTGAAATTTTTGGAAATAAAATTCTGATAATGAAGAATATTATAAATTCTGGAAATAGCGCCGACAGTAATAAAAAAGAAAAAGGAGCTACCCAAAACTATTTTAACTTGACATTTACGTTAATGTAGATTATATTTTATCTATAATTTAATTAATCTATTTGGGAGAGGTTTTTAAATGTCAAAAGTAGCAGTTGTTTATTACAGTTATAAAGGTGTCACTGAGAAAATGGTTCAGGCACTGAAAAAAGGAGTAGATGAGGCCGGAGGTAAATGCACCATATTGTCTGCTGATACAGCAACTCCGGAAGATCTAGGGGCAGCGGATACAGTTGTTTTTGCTTCAGGTCAGCCTTTTGGTACTATCGCCGGGCCATTAAAAACTTTTATTGAAAAACTTTGGGCATCAACTGCCCGAGAGCAACTATCAGGCAAAAAATTCGTTACTCTTATTAATGGAAACCGTGATCCAAAGGATAGCAGTGACTATTTACAAAATATCCTGACCTACTTCAAATTAGAGAAAGCTGCCGAAGGCATTAGTTGCCTGGCAGAAAATATTGATACTGCTTTGGATAAATGTGAGAAATTGGGGAAACAATTGGCATAACAAAGATGTGATTTTTTATTCAAGCAAGCTGCCTATTTGGAGGGTCAACAAATGATAAATATAAAAATTTATTTCGATTATATTTGCCCATTCTGTTATATCGGCAAAGGCATTGTCGACAAGTTAAAAAAAGAGTTTGATATCCAGGATGTATGGCAGGGATTAGAAATTCATCCTGAGACTCCACCGGAAGGACATGATATGAATGAAGGATTTCCACCCGAAATTCTTAGTCAGTTTTATCATCAATTTAATGAATCTGGTAAGGATTACGGGATTAATTTTAACAGAAACGATGGCTATCTTGCCAACTCCCGGCTAGCTTTAATCCTTAGCGAATATGCCAAAAAAGCCGGTTCTTTTGATATCCTGCACCTAAACATAATTAAAGCATATTTTGAAGAGGGCAAAGATATTGGTGACCGTCAAGTCCTGTTGCAATTAGCAGAATCATCCGGTCTTTCCCACGAGGAAGTTGAACAGGCCTGGCAAGACGTAAGCTTGGAGCAGCATTTACAGGAAAGCAACTACTGCCTATCAAGAAGGGGCTACAGGCGTCCCTACCTTTATCATCAATGGTAAATACCGCATTGTGGGGGCCCAGCCATATGGTGTCTTTCAAGAAATGTTATATAAAATAGCTGCTGGAAAAACTATCTAAAGTAATTTGGCAAGAATCTGCATCCTATGATATATTTGAAG
>JAMCQQ010000178.1:1279-2618 GCA_023379515.1 Actinomycetota bacterium | reverse complement strand
AAAAAAAACTAACAGGTGGCCTGAATGAGAATAATTTCGATATTTTGGTTAGGCTTATTATAAAAGTTTTTTTTGCAATATTCTGAGAAGGATTGAGTCACCTAGCATAGAAGGTTTTATACGGTGATATTTTATGCCTTTTAAAAAGTATTGTTGCGGTGACGATATAATACGACCACCTTTAAAATGGGCTGGAGGCAAAAGTCAGCTAATAGAACAGTTTAAACCTCTTTTTCCACATAGGGTAGATTCACTTATTGAACCCTTTGTTGGTGGAGGGGCAGTTTTTTTTCATCTAAAGCCCCGAAGAGCTATTCTTATTGACACAAACATGGACCTTATTAATTTTTACAGAGTTGTTAGAAATGACCTCAAAGAACTATTATCTAAAGCTACAACCCACATCAACTCAGAAGAATATTATTACAGTTTAAGGGCGCTTAATACTAATTTACTAGATAACATTGAGAGGGCATCACGATTTATCTATCTAAATAAAACTGCATTTAATGGTCTTTGGCGCGTAAATAGTAAAGGAAAGCATAATGCGCCATTTGGATACTATAAGAATCCTAAAATAGTTGACGAGTATAACCTCCTTAAAGTTCGTAAGCTTTTAGAAAAAGCGGAAATTATACATGGCGATTTTTCATTAGTTCTAGGACTGGCACAGCCAAATAACTTTATATATATGGACCCCCCTTACCATCCACTGTCAGAGACAGCTCATTTCACAAGCTATACTGCAAAATCTTTTAATGTGGCGGATCAAAAAAGGCTGGCAGACGTTTATACTGAACTAGACCAGCGCGGCTGCCGTGTAATGTTAAGCAATTCAGATACTCCTCTAATTTTAGAGCTGTATAAAAATTACAACATAAAAAGAGTAACCGCTAGAAGGGCTATTAATTGCCGTGCCGAGGGTAGAGGACCAATAAGTGAATTGGTTATAAGGAACTATTCCTAAGGAAAGTTTTTAATATTGAAAAGAAGGCTATTTTTTAGCCTTCTTTGTTCTCCTCTACCAGTACCTTTATTATCCTTAAAAAACAAGTTAATAAAATTAAGAGCCTGGCACCAGTCCCTTGACTATTTTTGCGGTTGTCTGGCGGTTATCGGAGTTGCCTTGTCCCCACCTGCTCCCTATTTTACTTTTCTGTTTGCTTTATAGTATAAATCTATCTATTGTAGAGCAAAACTCTATAATATCTTCGTCCGCAAGTCTTTTTGTATATCCAAAATGACTATTCCGAGCTGTTTTCAGCTCTTCGACATGGTTATCCGTATTTTTCTGCCAATTATCAATATATTGCCTTAGTCGTTTAGAAAAATTAAACCC
>JAMCQQ010000178.1:0-1269 GCA_023379515.1 Actinomycetota bacterium | reverse complement strand
ATCATTTCCTCTCCTAGTACAATATCTAAAAGATTACTTTCAATAGCTTCGTTAAATGAGCTCACATCCCAATAGTCTTCTTTTAAATGCAAAACCAACGAGTCTACATTAAAAAAAGAGCTATATTTGATATTCTCAACTTTTGTCTCGATGTAATGATGCTTAAAAGCCCAATTATCCTGAATACACCAAACATCAAAATTATAAGAAAAAATATTGAGCTTATAACCGCCAAACCTATTGCGCTGACACCTAAAATTACCTAGAGTCCGATTAAGATTCTCAATCTCAGTATCTACAATAATATCAAAATCTCGTGGAATAGCAGAAACAGCTAGATCACGAATTGCCCCTCCAACTAGTATTAGGCCTCCCAAGCATTCAAGACTGGAAAATAGCAGATCAATCTCATCATTTTCACGAAGTTTCTCTATTGAGTATCGTACATTATCAATATGCGGCTTGAAAATGGTAAAATATTTTACCTTTCTCATTTTTCTCTCCTCACAGTTTAATTCCAGAAAGATTGTGATACAGCTCTAATGCATACGAATCCGTCATACCACAGATAAAGTCTGTCGCAAGCAGCAGGCGGTCATAAAGACTGGGCTTTCTTTCATCATCTAATTCTGAAGGAAAGTTATCCATAATAAACTTGTAATTGGGGGATACCAAATAATAAAGTTTTCCTACCTTAGTACTTCCTTTTAGTCTATCATCAGCGGTTACTGCCTCGACAAAAGAACTAAGAAGGCATGATATCACCTTTTCTCCTACTAACTCCTTCAGAATAATGCTTTTATCTTTAAATACATATTCTTCAGCTAGAAACTTAAAAGCCAAGCGGAGGTTCTTCGCCTTAGATACTAATAAAAGCTCTTCATCAAAGTTACCTGTAAAAATTTGTTCGAGGTTATCCATAAATGCCTTTACAACAGATTCTATCATTACACCCTGTGCTTTTATTCTAAATCTCTGAACAGCTATTGCTTGTTTTTCCGGATAATCTGGATGTACTTCATTTAAATATTCATCTATTTTTTTAAATAGTAAATTCTCTTCTTCCACAGAGAAATCTAATTTCTGCCCCAGAACGCCCTTTATAATATCGAAGGTTAGAACACCTTTCTTGAATCCATCTTCGATATCCGCTGCCGAATAAGCTATGTCGTCAATTGCTTCCAACAAAAGCGCTAGCGGGTGTCTATGTGCTCCAATGCCAGTAGCATCTTTAATTCTCTCAAAAGCAGATTTCTCTGTGGAAGAAGA
>JAMCQQ010000177.1 GCA_023379515.1 Actinomycetota bacterium | reverse complement strand
CAGGGAAGCTTTATCATCATCCTCAAAGCTATTCTTTTTCAGATCCGTGATTTTGCCATCAGTCGAAACCGATCCGGAAAAACTGTTTTCTTTTCTGTCCGAGCTCCATTGGATATGAATATTGCTGTCCTTATCCTGCCATATATAATATCCAAGACTTGCCCCAGGAATGAAAAAAACTTTCTTGCATCCTGCGCTGCTCAGAAGCAATAAAGAAGCCAGAAAAACAATGACAAGTATCGTTGCTGCAATTCTTGTCCCGGGTTTGATATTGAAAATTTTATTCCCTTTTATATTCATATCTTGCAAATTTTATGAAATTTAAACCTCTGACACACGAATTTATATTATTATCTTTTACGATATTATAATTTGTAATTAATACCGTTCTCTTCCAATAAGTTTTTGTTATCCCTGTAAATTAAATAAATCATCCATAAAGATACTGCGGTAAATACACTTCTGAATATATTTACGAATTTTGCAGGATTATAGAGCCTGTTTATTATTGGTATTGGTCCTGTGGTATATAATGCAAATTTAATATCAACCGGTGCAATAAGGAATTTTGTGACAAGATCACCCCAATAAATCAGAATTATCATCAGCAGTGCGAACTGGATCAGATGATAGTAATAAATCGAATTTTTCCTCACAAATATTAATATCAGGAATGGAATGGTCCACAACAGATACTGTGGATGAAAATAGCTGATTGCTACGTAAAGCAGGTAAACCATACCGCAGTAATTTAAAAACAGCTCAAAAGTTTTCTTTTTCTGATGAATAAAGCTTAAAACAAGAAGCACATAGCCTACTATGAACAGAAAAATACTGTCATGAATTATCAGATCAAGCTTTGCTGAAAGTATATAGTCAAAATGCTGGGCATTCAGCAATGAGAATATGACACTTCTGCCAAAATAAAAATATGAGAAAGACTCCAGAGCCAGCAAACCGACAAATCCTATTATGGAAAAAATAATATAATCACGCTTCTTTCGCGAAAGATAAAGAATAAGGAAAGGCAGTATCATTATTGGGAAGAATCGCAAAGCAACTCCAATGGCCAATACTATGACTGCCCAGTATTTTCTGTCATATTTTGCCAGAAGTAACGCCAGCAGGACAACAAATATTGCAATAATCTCATGGCGGGCAAAAACATATGTTATGAAAATTACAAGCGGATTTAATGCCCAGTATTTAAAAACTCTTAGCCTCTTTAAAAGCTCGCCGTCATAAAGAAGTCTCATCAGGATTAAAATGCAGGCAATATCAAGGATCAGATAAGGCAGCTTAAAAAGGGTCAATATCCTGTAAACATAAATATTATTGTTAAAGTCGATCCACGATATCCATGTATCTTTATTAAGCAATATCAATGAAAGCTGATCAATATTTGGAATCAACGGCTTTATGATGAATAAATATCCGCTGTGAATAAGATGAATTAAAAATTGCTGGAAATCTGCTCCCAGCACTCCTTTGAAAACAGTTTCAGCCGCTCTTTGGTATGTTGATAAGATATCTCTCTGGAAAAAGAATGGAAGAAAAAAAACCCTGATTAAAAGTCCCGTTAAAAAATATTTATATAAAAGAATTGATGATTTTTTATCCTCTAAAAGTTCTTTTGTTATAAGAAAACTGCCGATCCTGTTAAAAAATTTTTTAGCCTTCATTATATCCGGTTAAATGGTTAAAAATTATAAAAGATTCATAAAATGCAACTCTTGGATAATTCAGATTAATTTTATTTACTGTTTAAATCATTATATTAACAAATAGTCGGCAATATTTTAACTATCATCTTTTACAAATATGCTTATTTTCTTTATTTTCGTTTTATGAACCAAAAACTTTAGCCCTGTTGCAAGAACTCCAAAACCATATTTGACGCTTCTGCTGAAATTTATTGATGAGGCTTCCGGAAAATACCTTGTAGGGCATGAAATTTCAGCAATCCTGTATTTAAAATATATTATCTGTGCAAGTATCTCATTATCAAAAACAAAATCATCGGAATTCTTCATAAAAGGAATATTTTTCAGAACTTCACTGGTGTATGCCCGATAGCCTGTATGATATTCTGTCAGCTTGTAACCAACCATATAATTCTCAATCATTGTAAGGACCCTGTTTGAAATATATTTATAAAGCGGCATCCCGCCCCTCAGCGCCCCCCTTCCCAAAATCCTTGAGGCAAGTACAACATCGTACAGGCCTGAAGATATCATCGAAGCCATTGCAGATATCAGCCTGGGGGAATACTGGTAATCAGGGTGGAGCATAATTATCATATCAGGGTTCTTTTTTAACGCCTCCAGGTAGCAGGTCTTTTGATTGGCACCATATCCCCTGTTTGAAGGATGAATAATGGTCCGGATGCCTAGTTTTTTTGATATTTCGACAGTATTATCGCGTGATCCGTCATCTACCAGAATTATATCATCAACTATGTCTTTCGGGATCTCTTCATAAGTCTGCAGCAAGGTTCTCTCAGCATTGTATGCGGGAAGTACAACTATTACTTTTTTTCCATTTATCATATCAGAATCTGTAAAAATAATAATTTATTGATAACTCAACAATTTAAGCAATTATATCAGTAATATGATATTTTTTAATCAGAAAGAACAAAAGTGCGTCTCAAAATATATAAAATTAGTGATTTCCTCATGGAATAATTACCTAAAATTACCGGTAATACAAAAATAATTTCGAAATAATTTATAAAAAAACTGCAAAAATTATCAATTCATGGTTATAATTTAAAAATGTACAATAAGTTAAGACTTTTCATAATGAAATACAGGCTCGCTATAGCAGCCCCGCTGTCTTTTCTGATACCTTTTGTAATTTATATCCTGACTCTTGAGCCAAAGCTTGTCGGCGGCGACACCAGCTGGTTTGCAATACAGGTGCCTGAAATGTATGTGCTTGTACCAACAGGCTATCCATCCTTTTCAATTTTTGGAAAACTTATATCGATGCTGCCAATTAAAGACCTGGCATACAGGCTTAATATGCTCTCTGCAGTCTTCGGGGCACTTACTGTTTTATTCTTGTTCCTTGCAATTAATTTGCTTGTTAAAAATGAAGTAATTGCGCTTAGTGCGTCGCTGACATTTGGCTTTCTGTCTTCATTCTGGTTTATTGCAAACAGATTTGAAATTGACAGCATAAACACATTCTATATAGCCTTAACAATTTACTCAGCCTTTCTGTATCATGAAAAAGTAAAAACTGACGATTCACGAAAGAGAAAATATCTGTATTTTTGTTTTGCCTGTCTTGGTTTGAGCCTGACAGATCATCCAATTGCTTTTTTTGTAATACCATCTCTTCTCATTTATATAATAATCATAAAACCTCAAATCCTTAAAAATATAAAAGCTGTGCTTTTAAGTATCTTATATTTCTGCCTGCCGCTTTCTTTATATGCTTTCCTCCCCATCAGATCGGCACAAGGCTATGGACCCATAAAAAGTCTGAAAGATTTTATTCTGTATGTAACAGGCAGATATACGACAGGCGCTATACATGGCGGAAGTTTTGGGGATAAAAATTTTGCAAATTTTTTAAAAGTTTCCGGGGATTTTTTCAATATAATTTACAAAAACTTTGGTCTTATTTTGATAATAATTGCAATTGCGGGACTTGTTTATCTTTTCCGGAAAAATTTAAAATTTGCAATTGTATCTATTCTTCTTATAGTTTTCAACCTTGCGATTATAACTCAATACATAGGATGGGCCCCCGAAAATCAGGTGCTTGATTCGATAATAATAGCTGCTGTTTTTCTTGGAGCCGGATTTATGCTGATTTTTGATTCAATCAAGCTCATATTCGATAAAATAAAAAATAGAATTGATATTAAATTTATAAAAAACAACAATGAAAAAGACAAATACTTAAAACGGTTCCAATTTTCGAAATATTTAATTTTTATCCTTATTCTGATACTTTTTCTTGCTGCCCCCGCTACACTTGCTTACGCCAATTATTCAATATCCGATAATTCAAAACCTGAAGAGATTTATCTTTTCTGGGATAAAATTTTTAAGACCGTTGAAAAAAACTCAATAATTTATGCTGCATCAACTTCGGCTAACATCGGGGCTTTCATTAATGAATATGAGCAGAAAGATAAGAATATTGAATTTATAGTCCCGGGCAACCCGGGATATACTGTGGATGGCATTAAAGATAATCTCCATCGCGGCAGGAAGATCTATTTTGTAAATGTAGAAGAATCAATGATACCCTTTTTTAATTTTGAAAAAATAGACAGTTGCCGCTGGCCCAGATTTGAAGAAAACATTGTATTTTATAAGCTTGTCAGTGAGAAATTAAGCCTTAAAATCCAGTATCAAATCTCGAGCAAGGAAATAAAATTCGGAGAAAAATTTACAGTTCTTTACAAGATTATAAATGATAATGATGAAGATCTGATAATTACTTCCCTTGAATTGAGCCTGCCAAAGAATATAACATTTCTGGAAGTATCAAAAGGAGAAGATATTACTGACAGCCCCGGGCTGAGACAGGGAAAGTATATGTGGGTTAAGGAATATAAAATTAAAGCTGAAAGTCAGCTTAGTATAGGGATAGAGCTTCGGGCTGAAAGTCCTGGTGAAGGTGTGATAAAATTTGCCGCCACCTCACAAAATATTTATATGCACAGCGAAGATTTAAATATCATCGTCACAAATTAAATCATGACAGGAACCGGGGTTCTTCTTCCTTTACCTTGTAGAATGGCATAACGAGAATTATTATCGCAATCACCCCAAGTATTACCGAAAAAAGCAGTATTACCAGGTGATAATCAAAACCGACTATTATGGAAATTTGTTTTGTAAAGCCCAATATCACAAATGCCAGCGCAAAGGCGCCCTCGTAGGTGCCGAAACCCGCCAGTGCATGTGTGGGAAGAACGGCAGAAATCTCTGCAACTACTGTTCCAAGGAAAATTATCCAGAAACTTACGTCCTGAATGCCATATCCCATAGGTTTTAATATTGCATGTATGATGAAATAATAGGATGTAAATTTCAATACTCTTATGACAAGAGCTGTCAGATATACCTTCCAGTATATTCTTCTTTTTTTAATCACTTCGATATTTTTATTAATATCAATAAGTTTTTTATAAATGTACTGGAGGAATTTGTTTTTGCCTGCTCTTGTCCTTGTAAAGATAAAATTCAGCAGTCTTATAAACAGCCCGATAATTTTTGAGAGATAGAACAAAATCAAAAGTGAAATTACAAGCATCCCTGCAGCTATGAGAATAATCGTAACCGAAGATATCGGAAACTTGTTTATGCCTACGATGATTATCGAAATGACAATCAGGGAAAAAACTATAACCAGATCAAAAATAAGAACCAGCACTAATGTGGAAACACCTATTTCCACCGGAAATTTAAATTTTCTGTTGAGCACATAAATATAAGACAGCTCGCCAGTCCTTGCCGGAAGGACCATGTTGAATGCATTTCTGACAAGCGTTACAAGAAACAAATCCCCCATACTAATTCTTGTCGAGCCTATAAGTATTTTCTTCTGGTATGCCCTGAAATAATTGTCTATAAACATTATGATAAGGCCAACTATAAGATAAGGTTTATACATATTCAGGAAAGCATTTTTGACATCTTCAAAATTAACCTGCCTGAGCAGGTAATAAACAAGAAAAATTCCCAATCCGGCGACAATGACAACATTTACGGTTCTGAGAATAATGCTCTTTTTGCTTGTCTTTGATTTTTGGTTTTCTGATTTTAATTTATCTTCCATATACAAGTCTTTTATTTTTTACTTATTTTCTCTTATGTAGTTGGAAGAAAATTGCAGTGTCTTTTTGGGACCGCTTCTAAACAGGTGGTAAAAAAATCTCCTGAATATATGATATTTGTTTCTTTTGCTGCTTTCACCCGGGCCGCCTGCATTTCCGGAATTTTGCAGATAATCAAGAACATCGGTACCTGAGTGAATCTGGTCCGGCCTTAATTTTTTTCTTACGGCACTGGAAACAGGGTCCTTGCAGAATTCTACTATCGGTCCGCATACTTTTTCCCAGGTATAATCCTGCGATATTGCGGTTACATTCTTTCTGCAGTCCAGCATAAAAGATTTATTGTCAGCCAGTGAAATTATCGCTTCGGCAAGGCCGTCAGCATCCCCTGCCATTACTGTGACCCCAAGGTTTTCTTTTTCAACAAGCTCGCTTAAACTATCTCCTCTGGTTGAAATAACAGGCAGTCCTGCCCAGAAATAATCCAGAATTCTTGTTCTGAAAGCAAATCTTGTCTCGATATGATTTGGATGCGTTATTATGCCTGCGTCAGATTCAAGCAAGTAATTCTGCCTTTGGTCATATTCTGTCCATCCAAAATTGAAAAATACATTTTTATCAAGGACATCGAGCTGCACAGCAAGCTCAACCGTTTCATTTACAAGCGACAATTCCTTGACCTGCGGATTCGGATGCCTGACACCCAGGAAATAAAGTTTTATATCTTTCCTTATATCTTTAATCTTTGCCATTGCCTTGATTAATGTCAGAGGATCAAACCAGTTGTAAATGCCGCCGCCCCAGATTATCTTCCGATAAATATATCATCATGGATATTTATGATCCTTATAATCTTGCCCGGTGTGAACAGGCTTATTTGACGGCAGCCCAAAAGGAACGACATCGATCAATTTCCTCATTTGAGGATCCTGGTTATAGGAATAAGGATTAACCCTGTTTAATGCGGCCAGCATACCCATCCAGAAATCTCTCTGACGCTCTGAGGCGCAGATGTAAAAGTCTCCATAATAAAGCATCTCATTGGCAATAAAATGCACCGACTTGTAAATATCAAGCTGCTTTTCCATCGTCTCGTCCTTATATTCGACAAGTGTGGCAAGATTATAAGGATCATAAATATCCATGATGATATATTTATCGGAATTCCTGATACATTTAAACTTGGAAAATGTCATTCCGCCGCAAAGCACTATATCCGACTGATTTATGATATTTTTAAGGGTGCTTTCATCACTGTACCGAACGATCTCAAAAACCTGACCAGCCAGGTTGCTTTCATTGGGAATTGCCAGAATTACATTCATGTGCTCGGAAAGTATTTTTGCAAAATTCCATACCCTGATTGCAGGTCCGGCCATATTTTTTGAGACTATTTCGCTTGAAACTATCAGCACGGTCCTTTTAATCTGCTTTTCAAAAATCTCATAAATTCCCAGAGACTTTAAAATATCAATCTGATTCCTCTGGTACTGGAGGTCAGGTGAAACGGCAAGAAACTGGCCCTTGAAATATGTAAAAACCGCCTTATCATCCCTTTTCCTGCCGGCTTGTATTTTTGCTCTTTTTTCTTTTAATTTAGGCAGCTCATCAAAAAAGCTTTTTACTGCCATCAAAGAGCTTAAAGGTTCATTGCCGATAGAAATGCCCGGCAAGCCTCCGGCAGCACCATTTTGAGCATCATAAGCAGCAGGTACCGATATGCTTTGTTCCCCGGGTCCGCTTGGCCGCGGTGCCTTCTCAGCTTGACCCTCCGGCCCCTTTAATGTAAAGTCATAATATTTTTTATAATCAAATTTTATATCAACAAAAATACGGTTATAGATACTTGCCAGCGTTCCGGAAAAAACTTTTGCAAGGTTTTTATCATCATAGTTTTTAAAAACCGAATAAAGTGCATTTCTTTCTTTTAAAAACCTCAGCTTATCCTCACTGAATATTTTCGAGGTGCCATGATGCACGTGATATACGATAGATTTGGGAGCAAAAATAACCCTGTATCCAAGGACCCAAAGCCTCCAGCCAAAATCCACATCTTCATAATAGGCAAAGAAATCCTCGTCAAAACCGCCGGCGTCCAGAAATACCTGCCTGTTTACAAGCATTGCTCCGCCATTTACAAAAGGCAGATACTTGTTCTCGTCATATATGTCTTTCTGTCTGTCAAGACCATAATCTATCTGGAAGCCCTTGCCTTCAAAATTAACCATACCGCCAACAAAATCAATGGTTTTACCATCCATTGAAAGCACTTTGGATCCCGCACAGACGACCTCTGCGTCTTTATAAACAGGCTTGAGAAGCTCTGTGAGCCAGTTTACATCCACCTTTGTATCATTGTTTAAAAAAGCAACATATTCTCCGTTTGCTGCCCTGGCACCCTGGTTATTTGCAACAGCAAATCCTTTATTAAAGTCATTTCTTATCACTTTGACTTCAGGATAGCTGCCGGCAAGAAATTGAACCGAATCATCCGTTGAGCCGTTATCAACTATTATTATTTCAAGCTTATCTTTCGGATAATTAAGGTTTTTGATACTGTCAAGGCAGGTATTAAGATAATCTTTACCATTTAAATTGACTATAATTATTGAAATAAGAGGATATTGAAAAATTCTTTCCATGCAGATTTCTCCTCAAAATGTTACTAAAAAGTAAAAAAAACTTTTTTTAAATTATAACAAACAATTTAATATAAACAATAATTAATGCTAAAATAGACACCAATGAGACAAATTAAGATTACTTTCTTAACGGACAGGATGATTAAGGGCCATGGCGTTGACCTTGTCGTAGACAGGATAGCCGATGGGCTTTCAAAAAAAGGATATATTTGTGAAGTTTATGCCAATGTTGTCGATGAAACTTTTGCAAATAGAAAATCGTACAAAATATATAAGCTCCCAAGCGTAGGGCTCGTAAATTTTCTGGTTCTGGAACATAGAATAAGAAAGTTTGCAAGTTTTTTTAACAGCAGAGATACTGATTTATTTATAATACAATCTTTTCCGTTTTACAGCCTTATCCCCTTGCTTAAAAAACCTGTACTTGTTGTTGATCATGGAGTTATTTCAGTTGCCGGCTTGCCGTTAAAAAGAAAAATTTACTATAGATATCTCCAATACAGCCAGAACCTCTATTATTTCAGAAAAGCGAAAAGAGTAATAACAGTTTCGAATTACCTTCTCAACCAGCTTCCCGGTTATATAAAGAAAAAGGCTTCTTTCATTTACAATGGTATAGACCATTACCCAAAGGAAACAATAGCCGGCAGCGACACCTTAAGATTCAGGGAAAGTCTGGGACTTTCCGCGCGGGATGTCCTGCTTTTATATGTAGGCAGATTAAACCTTACAAACCAGCCATACAAAGGACTCGCAGAGCTCGCGGATATTTATCAGAATGTCTCAATAGAAAATCCTGCAATAAAACTTTTAACCGTTGGTTATGGCAGCAAAAATGATGAAGAGTTTTTAAAGAATCTGGGAATACTCTGTGCAAGCAATGTTGAAGAAGATATGATGCCGCTGATATATAGCGCCTCTGACATATATACCACTTGTTCCAGATGGGAAGGATTTGATTTGCCGGTCGGAGAGGCCCAATATTTTGGGAAGCCCTCAATCTGTTATAATATTGGCGCCCATCCCGAGATTTTACTGGATGGGAAAACCGGTTTTATTGTGAAGGATAAAAATGAGTTTACAGAGAAAATAAAATTACTTGCCGCTGATAAAAAATTGCGGGAAGAGATGGGCTCTGCAGCAAAAGAATTCATAAAAAAGTTCACGTGGCAAAACAGCATTGACAATTATGACAGTCAGATAAGAAAAATATTGAATATCGGCCCGGATGAAAAATTGCTGCCGGGAAAAATACAGGCGGACGAAACAAAAAAAGCTGAAAAAAAAGTTACAGTATTGATTATAAATTATAATTCTTCATATCCATGTCTTAAGAAATGTATTGATTCTTTTAAAAAACAAACTTATAAAAACATAGAGCTATTGATTTTTGACAATAATTCACAAAATAACACGATTGACTTGATCAGAAAAAATTATACCGGCTTAAAGATTATAAATTCTGAACAAAACCTTGGCCTCGGCGAAGCGATAAACCAGGCACTTAAAAATATAACCAGTGAATATGTATTGATTTCAAATTTTGATGTAACTTATGACAAGATAGCAATAGAAGAATTTGTTGCACATATTACAACGCTTGATAATAAATATGTCGGTCTTGCGCCTAAAATCAAGCTTTATTATCAGAAAGAGTATATTTGCAATCCCGGCGTTTATATAGACGGGAATTTTTATCTCGGATATAACGGTATCGGGCAATTGGATCTGGATCAATATAACAGATCTGAAGATATCTTTGGAGTTTCATTCACATCCGCCTTTTTAAAAACAGATTATCTCTTTAAAAACGTTACCGGTCCAATCGAAAAACCTATAGATCCTTCATTTTTTCTATACTATGAGGACATAGATTTTTGCTACAGGACGAACCTGCTTGGAAATAAATTCAAATCATGCCCGACGGCAATATGTTTTCATAAGTATGCTTACAGTTTCAGGAATGAACAGACAGCTTTTCAGGTTAAATATTATTACCAGAAATTAAATGTAATGAAACTTGCTTACAAGAATGCGGAAAACCAAAATATGAGGCGCATCATAAGCAATGAGCTTAGGATACAGAAGCAGAACTTAAAAGACAGAAACTTAAAGGGGGTTGCAAAAAATATTTTACGGGATTACAGAAAGAGTATTCACTACCTGAAAAAGCAAAGAACCTATATCCAGATCACAAGGCAGATACCAGACAGCGAAATACTCAAATATTCATGGGGTGAAAACAACTTTTTTGATATCGTAAAAAATGAGCCCGTATACTGTATACCCAACCTCTTATTAACCTATAAGAGACTTTTTGCAATTACCGGCAGCCGCAAATATGAGGAATACATCATCTATCTACAAACCCTTGAAGACACAAAGTTTAAAATAGAGCCAGTGCTTCTAAGAAGATTTTTGCATGGCAAGCTCGAATATGAACCTGCTCCGATACATGCCTTAATTGACAGGATAGGGTAACCATTGGACAATTTATTTAAGCAAAATTTCGTGATAGCAATAAAGGAAAATTTTAAGAGCCATGATGGGTATTTCAAAAATACGCTGGCTTATCAATTTATTTTTTATCACGAAATTTTGGATGCTTCCTTTTATAACTGTAATCTTTGAAATATCTTTGAAGTAAAAGAATCAACTGACTATGAGAATAGGAATCGACATCTCAACATTGCTGAATCATGGCAAAGACATAGGTGCAGGCAGGTACATTTTTAATCTTGTTAAAAGCCTGCTTGCCGCCAATACTGCAAAAATCAATGCCGGTAATACAGATAGAGATTATAATATTCTCGCATCCGGCCAAGCTGGAGCTATTTCGCATACAAATTTAGCTGCCACGTCCCGGCCACCGGTAACCTATGTATTGACAGCAAGATATATAACCGATGAGCATATGGCAGTTATCGAAGAGTTTAAAAAACTAAAAACCGGCAATCACAAACTTGAATTAAAACTATTCAAAACCAGCCGGAAAAAACTTGACTGCTGGAACAGGCTAAGATTTCCCCCTATCGAACTTCTAGGATTTAAGGCAGATCTTCTGCACTGCCCTGACTTTCTGATACCGCCAACCTTGAATAAAAATATTGTTCTTACGATACATGATCTTGCATTTATAAGATTCCCCCAATTCAATTTTGACTGGTTCATAAAAAAATATACAAAAGAAGTCACTAAAAACGCCCGGATTGCAAAAAGAATTTCAGCAGACTCACAGAGCACCAAAAATGATCTAGTTGATTTTTTTAGGATAAATCCTGAAAAAATCGATGTTATTTATCTTGGAGCAGAAGAAAAATTCAGAAAACTTGATGAAAACGAGAAAATAATGAACCTTTCGGCTAAATATGGCATCACAAAAAAATTCATATTATCGGTTGGAACAATCGAGCCAAGGAAAAACTTTGACACTCTTGTTAGAACTTTTAATATACTGAAAAAAGATGGATTTGATATTCAACTGGTAATTGCGGGCAGGACAGGCTGGAAGAGTGAGTCCACATTTGAGGAGAAAGAAAAAAGTCCTTTTAAGGAAGACATTATCTTTACAGGAAGGCTGGCAGATGATGAGCTGGTCCAGTTTTACAATATGGCAGAACTTCTTGTTTACCCCTCAGTTTTTGAAGGTTTTGGACTTCCTATACTTGAAGCAATGCAATGTGGATTACCGGTAGTGGCATCAAACACCTCATCAATTCCGGAAATAGTCATCGATCCCATAACCCGTACATTTCTTGTCGAAGCAAACAATAGTAGGGAATTTTCAGTACATTCCCGAAGAATAATTTTTGACAGTCACTTAAGAGAAGAACTTTCAGAAAAATCCATCACAAACGCTGCAAAATTCAACTGGGATTTAACTGCAGAAAAAACTTTAACCACTTATTCAAAGGTGATAAAAAATGTTAAATGAAAATAACCAAAATCTAATAAAAGAAATGTATAGTGCCTCCATGGATAAACGTTTTATTGATGATTTGAAAAAAAATATGGATTTCTTTGAAAGCTTTGATATGGAATCTTATATCTCTGAAAAAGAGGAAGACGAATGGTAGCTGCTATATCTTTTCAATTCTCACTTCTGAATCCAGATCGGCAATGCCTTCGGCAATATTTTTGTGCATGACATTTATAGTCATCATATCATTTATCCAATCACAGTACGTCTTGGTATCCCTGTTGCCGACAGACGGAGAAACATAATAATCTCCCCCGATTAAATTAATTTTCTCTTTAAATGTAACCCTCATCCTGTCCCCGGGTTTATAAATATCTGTTTTAACCCCATGGAGCTTATTATTTGTCCCGTATACCATACTGTTCCTATGGTCAGTTATCCTTATTCCAAAGATGCTGCCATACTTGGTATGAAAAAGAAGGACATCAAAAGCAACCTGAATAGTATCGCCATACTTGCAGAAATCAATCTGATGGCCGGCTTCATCAAACATCCCAATCTTTACAATCTCTGCATCACCTGAACCAAACCTGTTTTCAAACTCTTCCCCTATGCCCAGCTTTGAAAGTTTATCTATTTCCTCTCCATCAACAACTTTTCTCTTACTGTCAATTATTGATTTGAAGATTTTTTTTCTTTCGGCTCTCTGCTGCTCGATTATCCGCTGCCTTTCCACCTCTTCCACAAAGGACCTGTACTTGCTGACAACTTTTATTGAATCTCCTATTTCATCTATTTTTCCATCTTTCAAAAATATTACTTTCTGGCACAAATCAGAAATTGTATCAAGATCGTGTGAAACTATTATTATGGTTTTTCCCCTTTTCACAAAATCGTATATAACCTTATAGCATTTTGATTGAAATGCCTGGTCGCCGACTGTAAGAACTTCATCTACAAGCAGAATATCCGGATTGACATTGATAGCTATGGAAAAACCAAGCCTCATATACATTCCCGAAGAATAATTTTTGACAGGCATATCTATAAAACGGTCAAGCTCAGAAAATTCAACAATTTCATCGAAATGCTTATTGATATCCTTCTTTTTCATACCAAGTATGGCAGCATTGAGATAAACATTTTCTCTTCCTGTTAGATCAAAATGAAATCCGGCGCCAAGCTCCAGCAGAGCAGATACGGTTCCATTGACTGTTATTTCACCCTTGCTTGGTTGAAGAACTTTTGCCACCAGTTTAAGAAGCGTGCTCTTGCCAGACCCATTCGGACCAATTATGCCAAAAGTTTCACTATGATTTACTGTAAACGAAACATCATCCAGAGCCAGGAATTCCTCAAACATATCTTTACGGCGAAGTATTGCATCTTTCAAACTGGGATTCTTCTGATGCCTTATGAGATAATGTTTTGTAACATTTTTTACTTCAACGGCGGCATTATTTAAATTATTTATTTTATTATTTAATTTACCGGATATTTTTGGCATTTTAAACCTCTTCTGCAAATCTTGGCTCAAGCTTTTTAAAAATAAAATAGCCTAGGAAGAAAATCCCAAAAGTTATGCCAAGACATATCAAAATTATATAAATCGAAGGAAAGTAAAGACCTTCAGGATATTTGATATAATAAAAAATATCCCTGTAATAAGTTGCAAAAACTGCCATTGGATTTATCTGCAATATAAACCTGAACTTTTCCGGAACCATATTCAGTGGATAAATGATTGGAGTGGCAAAAAACCACACCATCATGATAATGCTTATCAAATGCTGCAGGTCCCTGAAAAAAACATTCAAAGAAGATACCAGAAGTGAAAAACCTGCCACTAAAAAAATCTGTACCAGAATAAGTACCGGTAGGATATATAAGTACATATAAAATTTATATCCGAATATTGCCAGTACAACAAATAAAACAACAAGCTCAAGGAAAAAATTGATAAGATTTGCAAATACTATTGAGAGCGGGATTATTTCTTTTGGGAAATAAATCTTTTTAACCAGGTTGGCATTGCTGATTATGCTTCCGGCTCCATAGTTTACTGAATTTGAAAAAAAGTTAAATGGCAGAAGAGCGCATATCAGGAAAATAGCAAATTCTTTTATCCCCTGCCTGAGAACAATTGAAAAAACAAAGGAATATACAAGCATTATAAGTATGGGGTTTAGAAGTGACCAGAAAAATCCAAGCACCGAACCTCTGTATTTAACTTTAAGCTCTTTTTTTGTAAGGGTAAAAAGGAGCTCCCTGTATGCAAATAATTTTTTAAAATTTGATATCAATATGCTCCCTTTCCAAACAGTACCGCGGGTATGGTTCTTAGCATTATCTTTATATCCATTTCAATTGACCAATTCTGGATATAATACAGGTCAAGGCGTGCCATTTCTTCAAAAGACAGATCGCTTCTGCCGCTTATCTGCCACAACCCTGTAATGCCCTGCTTGACATTGAGGCGTTTCATTTCCCACTCATTCGATTTATTTATTTCATATGTCGGAAGCGCCCTTGGCCCCACTATGCTAAGTTCCCCTCTTAATACATTTATAATCTGCGGTATTTCATCAATTGAAAATTTTCGCAGGAACCGGCCCACCTTTGTTATTCTGGGATCATTTTTTATCTTAAACATAGGTCCGTCTGCCTCATTATATTTCATTAAATCCTTTAACTTCTCTTCAGCATCAACATACATGGTTCTGAATTTATACATGTAAAATTCTTTGCAGTCTTTAGTCAGTCTTTTCTGCTTGAAAAAAACCGGACCTTTTGAATCAAGTTTAATTAAAATTGCAGTTATCAAATAAACCGGTATAAAAAATATAAAGAATATGCTGCCAAGCGAGTAATCAATCAGATTTTTTAAAAATAAGTTAAAACCAAAAAATCCGATATTTGCAACCTGCATAAGAGGAACTCCGCCGATTTCACGGATACTTAGCCTGCGCAGTGAGAATTCAAAAAAACCAGGAAAGATAAGAACCGTAACATCAAGCCTTTTCAGGTCCTCAAGTATCTGAAGAATCTCAAAATACTTAAATTCGGGACTTGAAATAATAACTCTCTGGATATTGTTCTTACAGATTATTTCCCTTAAATTTTCAAGATCACCCAGAATTGTAAAGCTTTTGGTATATTCATCACTTTTTAAAATTCTCTGTTTTTTATCAACATGCCCTGCAATTATATCCGCTTCATATGAATATTTACTCAGACTATCCTCAATCCTTTTTGCATTTTCACCAATTCCGATAATTAAAGTTTTAGTGATCCAGTCTAACTTTTTAGACATCTTTTGAGCTGCAAATTCCACCAGAAATCTGCTTAAGAACAATAGAAACACACTTAACAAGAATAAGAGAAGAATCCATTTTCTTGAAAACGTAAACAAGTTGAAGATATAGCCCGCCAGAATTATTATTATTATATTGATTATGACCACTCTCAATATCTTTGAATAATAACCCGAGCCTCTATAAATCTTGTCACGATCATACAAATTGTAAAGAAAGAAAATAAATAATGCAGACGATATAAAAATTATCGAATACAAAATATAATTTTCTTCAAAAATAAAAGTTTCAAGCACTTCAGCCATAATACCTGCCCTGAACCTTAGATAATAGGACAGATAAAATGCCAGCCCCAAAGATAAAATATCCTG
>JAMCQQ010000176.1 GCA_023379515.1 Actinomycetota bacterium | reverse complement strand
TATTGGCTGGGCACCTGCCATTGCTACCCTAAGCCGCTCCTTATCTCGTCAAATATAAGCACTGCACCATTTGTCTTTGTTATTTCTTTTACACCTTCTAAAAATCCAGGCTTTGGTAGCTCCCCCTTGCAATTCTTACTGCTGCTGCAGTTGTATCTGATCCGCTTGTTAGTAGCTTTGCCATGTCAAACCAGGGCATGATGCCAAGAAGCTTTTTTATAAGCTCGTTGTGTATGGGATGAAAAAGTGTAAAGCAAAACCCATTCCTTATGTTTTCTATTACAGCATTGTCTACATTTTGGTTGTTATGGCCCAGTACAAGAGGGCCGTACGAGCATACCCAGTCAATAAATTCATTGCCGTCTGCGTCCCATGTATGGGAACCCCTGCCATGGCTTAAAAATATCGGATATTTACCCGCAATAAATTTTAACGGTTGCTTTTCACTTGTAACCCCTCCAGGAGAGAGACTTTTTGCTTCTTCGTATAATCTTTCTGATTCGGAAAAATTCATATTTTCTCCCCTTCACATTTTTATTTTTACCTATAGTTTTATATTGCCTCTGTCATGGGTACAAAGATAAAGGTGAACTTAGAAAAAATTCCTATTTAAAAACTGGAATATAATTTCTTCCAAACCCGTTTATCCGCTTCTTTGAATTATATATTATTGCAGCATATTTGCATTTAATTGACTGACCGGGTTTAAGCGATAGAAAATCTTTATTTTTTAAAACTTCATTAAAATTATCCGGCAGAGAAGACCATGGTTCGAGTGCGACATTGTATGTCCTTCCATACCACGGATACCCATAAACTCCCCTGTAAACCATCCACATCCATAGATGTTTGAAAACATTTTTATCCCAGACCATTCCAAAACCCAAACCCATCTCTGGATTTGTTATTCCATACCAGCCCCCAACAACATTTTCCAGATATACAATGTATGCAGTTCTGGAATCCGCTGCCATTATTTTGCTTAAATCAAAAGTGCTTCCGCTAGCGCTTTTTATAAAAGGCCACTGAAATTCCTTATCCAGCGGAACAATCTGATTTGGAGATAAGCTTTCCTTATAAGTTTTTGCCTTTTTTGCTTTCGGTACATCTATTATGCAATTCTCATCCAGAAAGGGAATGCCCACTGCCGGATGCTGGCCCCAGCTGAAATTAAATGCTTCATCCCCCTCATTTGTAACAGTTTCTTCGATTTCAAGACAGGTTGAATTCTCATTGATAATTAACCGCTTTTCGATAAAGAACGGTGTTCTCTGCATTCTGGTAAAAAGCTTAATTGCAACTTTTTCGGGACTGTCTTCCTCAACAATATATTTAAACGGCAGTGTAAATAATTCCCCATGTACTCCCATTTCAGTCTTGCCCAGGCTTACCTGATCACCTATTGTAGGCAGCATATCCTGCCAGCCGCCCTCATAAATATCCAGAAAATTTCCCCTGGGACTTTCTTTTGTAAATGGGGTTTTCCGTTTACCATCCAGCTCAATGGGGCTTTTCCACATGAAATCAATATCTTCGGGCTTATAAAGGAATTCATAGATATCCGAACCCTTGTCAAGATAAACAGATACCCTTATTTTTTTATTTTCCAGAACAAGGGAGCGGTAACCGTTCTCAATTATTTCCTTAAATCTGCAGCCATAATTCCTTGTGTGGTGATACTGATTTTTGAAATTTTCTTTCACTTTTTATTATCCGCCTTTTTTAATACATTTGTGTTAACTACTTTACTCTAGTATGTATCGGTAATATATTTTGTTAGATTCCAAATAACACAACCAATTAAAATACTCAGCCTTGAGTGAATCGAAAAATATTTAATACTTTTTCATGAAATTAGTGCAAAAAGAAGTGTAATGCGAGAACTTCGGCCATCTTATTAGCACTTAAATAAGTTTTTTCAAACAAGAGTTGCTATCTGATGCTGACATGGTATCTGCATTTATCCCCGCTAATATATGTATTAGTAAATTCAATCCATTTGTCGGGAAATGCATATGAGATTTTCATGATAAAGAAAGCTGCTGAACCTTTTTTCACCTTCAGATATTTGGATTCTTCCAATCCCAAATTTACTGGTTCTACATATTCTTCAATGTTGGAAAACCTGATTTTTACTTCATTGATCAGGTAATCATACATTAACCCATCTGAAGCATGATTCAAAAGGCTTGAACATATGTCATAATTAAAATACAGTCTTTCAAAAAGTGTAGGTTCATTATCAATTAATCTTACTCTCTCAATAAGAATTACTTTTTCACTGGGGTTTTTAATGACAAATCCCCTATGATCCATTTTTTCAAAATTTATTACCTTCTTATTGACCACATCAATCTTTTCATTAATACCCCTTTGTCGTAACTCCCTGCCAATGCTTAAATATTTGCTTATATCCAGTTCAAGTTTTGGTTTATTTATAAAGGTTCCCAAACCCTTTACCTTATAAATTCTGCCTTCATTTTTCAGTTCAGATAACGTTTTCCGTACAGTAGTTACAGTAATATCATATTTCTTTGCCAGTTCATGCTCGGAACTCAATTTTCCATCTGAAAATTCTCCACTGCTTATTTTATCCAATAAAATATTTTTCAATTGAATGTAGTATGGCAAAGGAGAGGATTTGTCTATAAAATCATTTTCCATATTGCACCATCACAATTATTAAATAAAATTTTTAGGAAGAATTATATACATAAATATACAACTAAACAAGTATTAGATCTTATATATCATAAAAATTTAAATCTGTAAACTTTAAATTCTTACTATTTTTTAGTAGAATTCTTTAAATTAAATCTATAAATTTTATAAGGCACTGTTTTTCCATGCTTTTATCAGCCTTTTTAAAACGCATTTAAATTTTTATCGTCTGTCTCTTATCAATTGATTCCTAGGTTTCAAACCAAATATTTTTTCCTATTAATTAGGTGTTGCAAAAAATAATCAGATTTATTATAGTTATGTACATAAGTATATATAAAAAAATTTTATTGTAAATGTTTTTAAATTTATCTATGTCTATGTTGGATAAAAAACAATATATATAATTAACAATCCTAACAACAAGGAGTCTTGATCTAAATGCTAAAAAAAATAGAATGCTTCATCCAGCCTTTCAAGCTTGATGAGATAAAAGATGCGCTGATAGATAAAGGGGCAGAAGGCATAACTGTTACAAACGTTTTAGGCTTTGGAAAGCAACGGGGTTTTCTTGAAGGTGAGGTCCCCAATAAGAATGTAAAATTCTGCCCAAGGTAAAGCTTGAGATAGTAGTAGATGAGGAAATTCTTGATGAACTTACAAAGACAATAGTAAAGCTATCACAGACCGGCGAGTTTGGCTCAGGCAAGATATTTATACTGCCTGTAGAAGATGCAATAAGGATAAGAACGCAGGAATCTGGTATTTTAGCAATAACTTAAAAGATAAAGGAGAAAAATACAGATGTCACAGGACAGTATGTAGTATTTTTAACAATGGCTTAAAGATAAACTAAAACATGAATTTTAATTATTTTTAAAAGTAACTAATCTAATATAACTACAGAAGGAAGGGAAACCATATGTCAGGAATCGATTTAAAGATCAAAAAATTATTTAACGGCAAAAAAAACCTTGTAATATCTGCAATTGATCATGTGCTTGAATACGGCGATCAGTCCGGTATAAAGGACTCAAGAAAAGCCATAGAAAAATGCCTTGATACAGATGCGCTGCTTCTGTCAAGGTATTCACTGCTTAGAAACTGGGACCTTTTTACAAATAAGAATGCACCCATACCGGTTGTGCGCATTAACTGGTCAAGCGCTTTTTATTATCCCCTTGGGTACAGGAAAGGCTATACAGGAATTGCTGCAAATGTTGAAGATGCAGTAAATGCGGGAGCAGAAATAGTTATATGCTCCCTGTTTCTTGAAAACAGTGATGAAGAAATGGAGACAAAAAACGTTGTCCTTTTTTCAGAAGTCGTAAGACAGAAGGAAAAGCTTGGAATTCCCCTTATAGGTGAATGCTACGTAGTCGAACATAAAGAGATAACTCCAGACAATCTTTTTCTTAAGGTCAAAAGAGTGTCAAGGATAATGGCTGAGCTTGGAGCAGATCTTGTAAAAGCATTTTATACAAATAATTTCTCTGAAATTGTAGAAAATACGCCAGTACCTGTATTTTCAATAGGTGCAGAAAAACTAAATAGTGAGCTTGATATATTAAATAAGGCATATGATACGGCAGCTGCAGGTGCAAGGGGCATAATATTTGGAAGAAACATATTTATGTCTGAAAATCCCTATGCACTGGTAAAGGCTTTAAATGCTGTAATAAATGAGGGGTTAAGGAGCAAAGAAGCTTTTGAAAAATACATAATACAGGCCTTATAATCAATAAAGGAGACATTACAATTCCATTATACTAAAATTACTTTAAAATATGAGAGCTACCTTTTGATTTTATATACTACTCCATTGTCTTCATTATGGATAACCTTATAGTAGATTGTTACTTTTATTGTATTAACAGTAAAATATTTAACTAGCTATATTCTAATAATTTACAATTTTTGGCACATAAAACCCTATGGCAAGCCTTGCAGTTAAGGAAGCCACCAGAGAAGGACTGAATGCAGTAATAGTATGTCCGACTGCAGTAATAGGGCCTTATGATTTTAAAATATCTAATATGGGCTGGCTTATGCAGTTGCTTTTGTTACTCCTGTATATTATAAATTAAGCCGGGGTAAGCCCATATTTACAATTAAACAATTGAAGATAACATAAAATGGTTTAAGGAGAATAATTATTTTTAAATTTAATTTTTAAATAATTTTTATTTCAGGTTCTATTTTAATTTCAGCTTTAATTGACTCTGCAACAAGGCTATATTTCCTGGCAGATTTTATGACATTGTTTATTTTTTCAGGCGTAGTATTTCTTGCAACAATTTTCAGACTTAAAATTACTTCTTTAAATATAGAGGTCTTGTCCATAAATTCAGTTAC
>JAMCQQ010000175.1 GCA_023379515.1 Actinomycetota bacterium | reverse complement strand
CATTTCCCAACCAATGAGTACCGAAAGCAGTGCTACGTTTAATGCAGAACTGTATAAATAGCTGTTTACATTTTTTATATCTATATATTCCAGCTGTTTCTCCTTAAACCCAGTCATTTCATAGATTATATCATCCATAAGCCTGGAAATCTCAGACATCATATTCAATATAGGTATGGGTGCCGGTGTACCGTCAGGTTTTGTATAACTCGCTGCATCAAATAATTTTTTTACCAGATTATGACCTTTCTGTCTTAGCACCGGGTTAACTAAATGCTCTATCTCCCCTGTACTATGCTGATCTTTGATATATACTGAATAAATATTGTTCTGGTTTATTCTTTCTATCAACCCCGATGTCAGCCGCGTTCCTGCGTTGACAAGTATCCGCCCATCATCAGTATATAGTGCCTCAGATAAAACTGCATCCTCTGGGATACATTTTGTTGGAACTAATCTCACGTCAATCACCTGCTTATTAGAATATGAATTATTATGTTAATTTTATAAACAAAGTATTTTTTATTATACAACATCATTATTTAAAATGATATAAAAGTATGAATAAGCAGTGCTTTGGAACTATAAAATTGAGCATTTGGTCTCATAATGTCCCAGGTACAGCATATATGTTGCAAAAAAGACTTATCATTTGCAAAAGCAGTAGAAGCATCTGCTTTTGCACTATCGGAAATGAACTTTTTGCAACATATTAATCAAGGAAAATGTTTTGCACATTTGAATTCAATGTAAGATGTTTAGTGCAAAACATATAGTTAAGGAATTATAATTTTTAGACACTTCTCTCTACAAAAATCGACTTTCTTGATGTATAATAATATAGTGATTCTAATTAGTTGGAGGATACTATGATAAAAGTTGGTAATGATACAGTAAAATTTGAAGGCTATGAATTAGAAAACTTAGTGGTATTATTGGAGCAGGTAGTAGGTAATTCCATTATAGATACTAATAGTCGAGAATTCGCAATTTCATTTTTGAAGGCCTTTAGAACGTGCTTTGGGGATAATGTAACGAAGGATCCTATACCTGATAATAAATAGATACTATTAATTACGAGTGGCGGGTTCAAACTACTATGTCTGAACTTATATTTTTTTGCTAAAAACCAATTTATAGAAATAGTTGATGATATCACTTCTCTTGATAATACCGATAAATATGTCATGGTCATCTACCACAGGAATAAAATTCTGGTTAACCGAGAGCAAAATCAAATCTTCAATATGTGAGTCAATGGAAACCGGCTTATTATGCTGGTGCTTCGGGATGTCTCCGACCAGAATCTTGTTGGTATCTTTAAAGTTCAAATCCGGTGTATGCTTTAAACACCAAAGTATATCACCCTCTGTTATTGTACCTGAATATTTGCCGTTATCATCAACAAGCGGCATTGCAGTATACCTGTGATACTCCAGCTTTTCAATTGCTTGTCGCATTGTCGAGTCTGCCGATATCCAAATAACTTCTTCTTTTGGTGTTAGAAAAAAGGCTATATTCATTTGATTCCTCCTGATATGTCTGACTGTTCTTTTATCGCCGACTCTATTATATCTGTTTTCAGAACATAAGTGAACTACATTTTACTTTATCACTTTATCTATTTTTTTTATGCAGTCGTTAATATATGCATCTTCCCGAGGCACTCCGTCATACCACATCTGCTCAATACTCCGTGCGCTTCCAAAGTAACGGGCTTTTATTATAATCTCAGGCCGGTATTCAAAATGTAGTATGTCAAAATGTCCCCATTTGCCTCCCCATACGAAGTTGTTCTTTTCAAAAATCTCAACAAGCTCCACGGGGTAAGAAGATAACCTTTTTTGTCCTTCTTCCCTGGATGCCCACTGCCAATAATCCCGCCTGTCCCGTGCCAGGTCCACAGCTATTCCATAAGAATGCGGACTCAGGCGGTTTGTACCTGCTATAACACGATAATTGTAGGTACCGCTGCTGGGAAACGCACTGGCTATTATGTCTTTTCTTTTTTCAGCCAGTGGCGCAAGCTCACTCATTACATTCTTTAACGCTTTAGCTGCTTGATTGTTTTTATTAAACTGGAAAGTTCCATATCCTACTTTAACATTTGCAAGATTACTTTCAATCTTCTGCCTGGAGCCTCCATAAACTTCGTTTAGCAGGCTGTATACTCTGGCACGTCCCGGGTCGTAATTTTTATCCATAAGGCTTTTTATCGGGGTAATAGGATAAGCTTGTTCCATCATATCCTGCAAATCGGGATAAGCAATTTTGGTCTCAATACTTTTTGGCTTTTTGTCATCATAGAGAATCTTCTTCCCGGATTTCATTACTATATATACTTGGTCTCCCGATTGCTCTACATTTGTGATATCCTCGGGATATGCCATCATCAGGCTTAGAAGATCCTGCTTCATTGTAACATCATACTTAGTATTGTCTTGTAATGACACGGTTGGTTCAACAAAGGCAAAACTCTGCTGTGGATTGCTTATTATATATGTAACAACAATGATTAGGCAAAGTGTTAAAATTAAAGAATTTGCCCTTTTCACTTTTTCTCCCAATCTATATGAAATATATAGCAGCCTAG
>JAMCQQ010000174.1 GCA_023379515.1 Actinomycetota bacterium | reverse complement strand
CTCATGGAGTATTTGCCTGTAATTGTAGTAATTTGATTTTTATCACCATTAAGTGCCTGAGCTGCAAAATTAAACTCATTATCTTTAAAAATAAATGATTTATTGAATTTTTCTTTAATTAAATCTGCTTGCTTGAGAAGTTTTCTTCCGAAATTTTCTGTCGCGGAAAGTTTTCCTTTTATTTCGTTTTTATTAAAAACCAGTTTTTTGTCAGAGTAAAAATCTCCCCATAGTTTTAATGCTAGCCATGCATAGCCTTGAGCTTCCACCGGTGCTATTGGATAAGAAGGCATTATCCCATTTTTATCTTTTATTGATTCGCGTGAATCTGTCCAGGATTGAACCAACAATCCTCCGAACTTTCTATTTTTGTGAAACTCATATTCAATTAATATGTCTTTATCGATATCTCCATACGTGATAATCCAGTTAAGTCCTTTTTCCACAGCGGGCAGTGCTTTTATTAAAAAATCTCCATCTTTTGTCATGTCCCAATATTTGTAAATGGCAATTAATCCAAGAGGAGTTGAGTCTATAGAATCATAGTTTCTTAAAATTCCGTCAGGATAAATATACCAGGGGTTAAAGCGTTTTGTTAATCTTTCAAATTTTTCTTTTCTGTATTCATGAATAAATTTTCCCGGTTCCTCCCCGCTTTCTCTATTTTTTCTTTTTCCCTGAAGCTCCACAAGGGTTAAAAGTGCACGTCTGCATACTGCCATTAGGTTTGACATTTCAGTTACCGTATAGCTTGATTTATTTGAATAAGCCTTCAGGATTTTTAGAATCGTAATTGCACTATCACGTCCGAAAATACATCCGAAACTTTCATCTTTTCCCGAAGCATTTATTCCCTCATTGGTGGATAGATTCATTAGTATTTTTGAAACTGTATCTAGAAGATTAGTATTGCCCATTTTTATATGAGCTTATGAGAGTATCAAAGATGTAATAATGAGTCAAGCGAGGTTTGCTATTAAATTTCTTTCTATTCTCTTACAATGTCCTTGTCTTCGTCTAATTTTTATTTAATAGAATTCTAGGTATGAAAATAGCTCAAATAGCTCCTATGGGAGAAAGAATACCGCCAAAAAAATATGGAGGAACAGAAAGGATAATTTATACTCTGACCGAAGAGTTGGTTAAAAAAGGCCACGACGTGACCCTATTTGCAACAGGAGATTCACTTACATCTGCCAAACTTATTTCTGTGTATCCAATAGGCTTAAGAGAGGCGCGAATGGGAGATCCTTATGGGCCTTCTGCTATTGTTTTACTCAATATTGGTACAGCTTACAATATGCAGGAAGAGTTTGATATCATCCATGACCATTGCGGTTATATAAGTTTGCCTACCGCAAGTCATTCAAAAACTCCGGTGGTTATGACTCTTCATGCTTCATTTAATTTAAATAACAGAAGAATTTATGAAAAAATAAATAATTTAAATCTTATTAGTGTTTCCATGGCACAACGGGCTCCAATGCCAAACCTTAAGTACGCAGCAAATATTTATCATGGATTAAGTATGGAAACTTTTCCTTTTTCCAAGGAAAATGATAATTATCTTCTTTATGTCGGCCGAATAACGCCAGAAAAAGGAGCTGTTCATGCCATCGAAGTCGCAAATTATTTGAACCTTCCGCTTATTATGGCTGCAAAACTTGATAATATACATGAGAATTATTTTAAAAATGAGATAGAACCAAAGTTGACAAGGCAAGTCAGGTGGATTGGCGAGGTTGATGAAGAAGAAAGAAATAAATTAATGAGTAAGGCTTTGTGTCTTCTTCATCCTGTTACTTGGAGAGAACCCTTCGGATTAACTATGATAGAAGCAATGGCTTGCGGGTGTCCTGTTGTTGCTTTTAGAAGAGGATCTATTCCAGAGGTTATTATTCATGGAAAAACAGGGTTTGTGGTTGAAGATGTTGAAGAAATGATTGTAGCTGTAAATAATGTTTCTAAAATCAATAAGGAAGAATGCCGCAAACATGCCTTGGAAAACTTCAATGCAAAAAGAATGGCAGATGAATATGAAAATGTTTACAGGCAAATACTCCATGAGAAGCGGGAAAGAATAGAAGGAAACGGACACCGGTATGAAAAATTTGGAAGATATAGATCTTTAAGAAAGATATCGGATTAGCCTCATGAACAAAAATATTTGGGAAAAGACTAAAGAAAGAATAATTAACTTAAGTAAGAATATCGCATTTGACCCTCACTTTTTAGCTGAGTTTTTGGAAGTAAACAGGACTCTTCAGGTTACATTGCCTCTTCGATCTGAAAACGGAAGTTTGAATATATATAAAGGTTTTAGAGTGCAGCACAATAATTTAAGAGGGCCTTATAAAGGTGGATTAAGGTATCATCCGCTCGTTTCAATGGATGAAATAAAAACTTTAGCTTTTTTAATGACAATAAAAAATGCGGTTGTTAATGTTCCGTTTGGAGGTGCAAAAGGAGGAATAGAAGTTGATCCCAAACAATTATCATCTGAAAATCTAAAGAAGTTAACAGAACTATTTACCAGAGAAATTGCAGATGTTATAGGGCCGGATAAAGATGTTCTCGCTCCCGATGTAAATACAAATTCAAAAATCATGTCCTGGGTTTATAAAGAATACAGTAAAGTTGTCAAAAAAGATTCCCCTGCTGTTGTTACAGGAAAGCCAATACAGGACAAGGGATCTGAGGGAAGGATTGAAGCTACAGGTTTTGGAGGTGTCCAAGTACTTTTGAAAATACTGGAGTTGCTTGGAAATAACCACAAAAACATGACTGTATCCATACAGGGATTTGGAAATGTAGGACGGTTTCTTGCAGGGTTTCTTCAAAAAGAAGGGTTTAAAATAGTTGCATTGTCTGATTCAAAAGGAGGAATTTATGTATCAGATGGAATACCTGATGTAAATGAAGTCGGAAAATGTAAGGACGCAAAAGGACTTTTGGCAGGGTGCTATTGTGTAGGTTCGGTTTGTGATCTAGAGAATAAAAAAGAACTAGGAGGAATAGATATTTCTTCCTCAGACGTTTTAACTCTTCCTGTAGATATTGTTGTACCCGCAGCTTTGGAAAATGTGATAAATAAAGATAACGCAAACCAAAATATTATTTTTC
>JAMCQQ010000173.1 GCA_023379515.1 Actinomycetota bacterium | reverse complement strand
TTCATCAGCAATTTTTTGGGGGTCCCAGTAAAATATTTTTGTTTCAGTTAATCCATTTAAAATAGTGGTTAAATTATTTTCACTATCATTTATACCCAATGGTAAAGATACCATCTGCCACTGAGGAGAAAAATTTAAATTTGCCTGGAAATCATTGCTAATAGTTCAAGTGTAGTAGATGGATTAGTTCATAGTTATGGTGGCACAACTGATAGTGCAGGTAATCAGGTTGTTGGTTATACAGCTCAAACTATTGATAGCGGAGTATTAAAACCAGTTGCAGGTTATTTTGTTTATGCCAAAGAAAATTGTAACTTAATTTTATCTTCTGATGCCAGCAATAAACCAACAACTGTAAAGAGTAAAAAATTAATTGCCAGTGCAGATACAGAAAATAAAAATGTGCAAATTAATATAAGTGCTAAAGCTGGAAATTATATTGATGCAGATAATTTTTTAGGGACTATAAATAAAAATAAAAGTAAAGAAGATTTAAGCGCTTTTGAGCCCCCGGCTTTGGAAAATAATATTAGTTTGTATTTTAATTCAAATGGCAATAAATATTCATCATTATTTCAAGATGCTAATAGTGCTACAAAAATTTGGGAGTTTGAAGTAAAAACTGGAATTAAAAAAGAAGATGTTACTATAAGCTGGGATAATGTTTTGCTTCCGGGTGATGAAATTGCAGTTTTAGTTGATGTGCAAAATAATACAACTGTTGATATGACCGATACTGATAAATATGTTTATAATTCAGGACAGGGTGGGACCAGAAAATTTATAGTTAAAGAAGGAAGTTATCTGGATATTGCTAAATCTTTAAATTTACAAATTTCTAGAGTATTAGTGCTTCCTAATCCTGTAAAACAAACTACCAGTGGTAAAGATAAAGCAAAATTATTAATTGATGTTTCATCTGGTTATCCAGTTGAAACAGAAGTGCAGTTATTTAATACTTCGGGACAAACAATTAAAACTTTTGTTTCTTCACCGATAATGCTTGCCAAAGGAAAATTTAAATTTTCTTCACCTGATTTTGAAAATGTAGCTGATGCACTGCCTAATGGAGTGTATTTACTTAAAGTAACATTATCAAATGATAGCAATAAAGTAAGTAAAGTATTGAAAATGGCAGTAGTAAAATAAACTGCAATTACAAATTAAGAATTAAAAATTAAGAATGAAGGAAGTTAATTAAAAAAACAATCAACAAGTAATTTTTAATTACTAATTACTAATTTTTAATTAAATGAAATGTTCTTAATTATAAATTTTTAATTAATTATTCTTGGAGGTTTTTATGAAATTTAAAGCACTATCTTTAATTTTGATAATTTTATTTGGACTGACAGCAACAGAAGTTTTTTCAGCACAACAAACTGTGGTATTAGGTGGTGTTGTGGGTTCTGTTTCTGTTATGAAAGCTGGCACTAATAAATGGATACCCGGAAAAAATGGTATGGTTTTACACAACGGAGATAAAATAAAAACTGCTGCCAAGTCTGCTTGTAGTATAAAATTTGGCTCAAGCAATGTAGTAAAACTTTCTGCTTATACTAATTTCAGTATCAATCAAGCTAATTATAATGCTAAAACTAAACAACAAAATACAAGTGTTTCAACATATATAGGAAAAGTATATACACAGGTAAAACAAAAATTAAAACCTGGTTCTTCATTTTCTGTAAAAACTCCCACTGCTATAGCTGGAGTTCGTTCAACTCATTGGGCAACAGAAGTGTTGGGGGATGGTGAAACTAATTTTTATTGTTTAGAAGGAAGTGTTGAAATTACAGCCGAAGGTAAATCTGTTTATTGTGATGCCGGAGAAAAAACCAATGTTGAAAAAGACAAAGAACCTGATGAACCAACTAATATGACTGATGAAGAAGAAAAGAAAATTGAAGATGAAGATGAATCTATTCAGGAATCAAAATATCCTACTTTAGAAATTCAATCACCTGTTGAAGATACAGAAACTGAAGAAGATAAAATTTTAGTATCAGGTGAAACAGATGCAGATTCATCAATTACTATAAACGGAGTAGATATAAATCCCAATGCTCTGGGAAAATTTGAATTAAGTGTAAATTTAAAAGAAGGTGATAATACCATAACTATAATTGCCACTAATAAAGCAGGGAATGTGGTAACTATTACAAGAAAAGTTAAGAAGAGTAAAAAGGGAGAAGGTTTTTCATTAAATGTTGATAAACCAGATGACAATATAACTATAAATGAAAAAGAAGTGCAGGTTAAAGGAAATGTTTCTAAAAAAGCTAAAGTTACTATAGATGAAGCAGAAATTACCGTAAAAGACAATGGAGATTTTGAAGTCAAAGTTAAATTAGAAGTTGGTAAAAATGCAATTATAATTAAAGCAAAAGCAGAAGATACGGGTGAGGAGTTAACAGTAACCCGTTCGGTTACATATGAATTAGGGACTGAAGCTCTTAAACTTACAGTTGATAAACCTGATGATAATGTAACAACAAATAAAAAAGAATTACAAGTTAAAGGAAATGTTTCCAGAAAAGCTGTTGTCGTAGTAAATGATACCGAAATAAAAGTAAAAGAAAATGGAGATTTTACAGCTAAAGTTGCTTTAGAAAAAGGTAAGAATACCATTATTGTTAAAGCTAAAGCATTAGATACTGGGGAAGAAGTTGCTGTTACGCGAACGGTGATTTATGAAGAAAAAGGCAAACAACCACCGATACTAACAATTTCTACTCCTAATGATGGTGCGGTAGTAGATAGCCCATCAGTTCAATTAAAAGGAATTACTGAAAAAGATGCTGAGGTTACAGTTAATGGAAATAAAATTGCCGTTGCAAGTGATGGCTCATTTGAAACTGCTCTCATTTTAAAAGCAGGTGAAAATTTAATAACGATAATTTCTACAAATACCAAAGAAAATCTCCAAGCAACTGTAACCTTAAAAGTAACTTATAAAACAGAAGATGCCTTACCAATGCTTACTATTTCCAACCCACAAAATGGAGTAATAGTAGATACTCCTTCGGTTCAATTAAAAGGTATTACTGACAAAGGAAATAAAGTTAATGTTAATGGGAACAATGTAACTGTTGCTAGTGATGGTTCGTTTGAGACAATACTGACATTAAAAGAAGGTGATAACTTTATAAATGTTGTTGCTGTAAATACTGCAAATGTTCAGGCAACGGTTGTTTTAAAAGTAACTTTGAAAATGGGAACAGCAGTGCCGCCAATGCTAACTATTTCCAATCCACAAAATGGAGCAGTGGTAGATACTCCTTCAGTTCAATTAAAAGGTATTACTGATAAAACTTCAAAAGTAACAGTTAATGGAAATAGTGTCCTAGTGGCAGTAGATGGTTCATTTGAAACTGTCCTTAATTTAAAAGAAGGCGATAATTTTATAAATGTTATTGCTAAAAATCAAGCAGAACTCCAAACTGTTATTAATTTAAAAGTAACTTTTAAAATTAAAGATACAATTCCACCTATTTTAACTATAACCAGTCCGCCTAATAATTCTCTTACTAATCAAAATATAGCAATAATTATGGGCATCACAGAAAAAGAGGCAAAAGTAAGAATTAATGGTCAAAGCATTACTACTGGCGCAGATGGAAGTTTCACCAATAATTTTACTTTAGTTGAGGGAATAAATAATATTAATATTGAAGCAAGTGATGCCAGTAATAATAAAGCTTCTCAGGTATTAAAAATAACTTTGGATACACTGCCACCAATTTTAACTATTTCATCTCCACCTGAAGCCGCAGTTTCAAAAATACCAACTGCTACTGTTATTGGCATTAGCGAAGCAGGGGCAAAAATTAAGATTAATGGAGTTGAAGTTGTTGTTAGTGCAGATGGTAGTTTTTCTTATCCCATAGTATTACAGCAAGGCAAAAACACAATTAAAGTTGAAGCTAAAGATAAAGCTGGTAATGTTGCTGTTGCTATTAGAACTGTTAGTTATGATTCTGTGCCGTTTTTCTTAACTGTCAGTTCTCCGCCTGATTCATATATAACTCATATTCCCAATATAGATGTAATTGGATTTACTACACCGGGAGCAACTGTGAGAGTAAATCAAAAACAAATTTACTTAGACCCTTCTGGAAGTTTTAAAGTAACTTTACCTTTAGTTGAAGGTGAAAATAGTATAAATATTGATTCTACCAATAAATATGGTGATAAGTTAGTTGTGGTTAAAAAAGTTATTTATAGAGATATACCACCAATACCACCTAAATAAAGCAATTAAGAATTATGAATTTTAAATTATGAATTGTTGATATTATTTTAAAGGGCAGGTTTAATACCTGTCCTTTAGTTTGGATATTTATTTGAAAAGTGATAAAATATCTATGACTACAATTAAGAATTAAAAATTAAGAATGAATAAACAACTTAAAAATTAAATAAAAAATCAACAAG
>JAMCQQ010000172.1 GCA_023379515.1 Actinomycetota bacterium | reverse complement strand
CTTCAACAATTTTAATTTCAATTCTGGAAATATTATTTTTTCTCATTAATATTCTGACTTCATCAGGTAAAAGTTTTCTTCCTTCGATATTGATTCCTTCTGTTATTTTTTCAAGGCTTTCATCACTGAAATAATTGTTTATTTCAACTTCATATGTTTTAGGAACCTGAAATTTTGGATGCAATATTTTATATGTAAAATCACCATCATTGGATAACAAAATCAAACCTCTTGATTCAAAATCCAATCTTCCGACTGGATATAGCCTTGCTCCAATTCCGTTAACCAAGTCAAGAACCGTCTTGCGCTTATAATCGTCTCTGGCACTGGAAATATAACCTTTGGGTTTGTTTAAAGCAATTACTAGATTTTTTTCACATTTTAATTCTCTGCTATGGTATTCAACTTTATCATCAGTACCAATCCTGAAAGAAAGATCAGTAACGATTTCACCATTTACTTTAATTTTTTCTGATTTTATTAGGTCTTCGGCTTTTCTGCGGGAAAGTATTCCGCAGGAGGCTAGATATTTTGCAATTCTAACTTTCTTCTTCATTGTTTTTGTTTTCAAAGTTCTGCAGCGGAGGTAAGTCTTTAATACTGTTAATTCCCATGATTTCAAGTAATTTTTCACTTGTTTTATATAGAATAGGATTGCCGGGCTCTTTTAACCTGCCTGCTTCTTTAATTAATCCTTTATCAACAAGAGTCAAGATAACACTGTCCGTTCTTACACCCCTTATTTCTGCAATCTGTGTTCTTGTAACTGGCTGCCTATAGCAAATAATAGCTATTGTTTCCAATGCAGCCTGAGAAATATAAGTTCTGATATTTGATTTTACAAAAACTTTCAAAATATCACTTATTGCAGGATTTGAATATAATCTATAGCCACCAGCAACTTTTCTTAATATAAATCCTCTGTTTCTATCAACATATTCTCTTTCAAGCTCATTTAATATTTTTTCAGTTTTTCTTTCAGTTATCTCAAGCGTAGAAGAAATTTCACCAATGCTTACTGTTGTTTCAGAAATAAAAAGGATACCTTCAATACATGACTTAAGGTAATCGTCCGTTTTGTATATATCATTTATCAGGTCGCTTCTCTCACTATTGTTTTCAGTCATTTAATTGATATTTTTTATAATAATATTGCCAAAGTTTTCGAATTGCATTATATCTACAAGTTCATTTTTATAAAGTTCCAATATTGAAAGAAAACAGATTATCTTATCAATCAACTTGCTATATGACTCTGTCAGTTGCATGAAAGAAACTTCTTTTTTATTTAGCAATTCCTTTTTTATTCTATCCATCTCATCAATTATGGTTATACTTGCATTATCCAGGTATATTGTGCTCAAATCAATTATAAAATCATTTTTTTTAAGTAATGTTGAAGCAATACAATTTATCAACTCAATATTTAACTTATCTAAAAAATCGGGAAGTACGCTCAGGAATTCTCTTTCAAGCGGTGCTTCACGTACAAAATAAAATTTCTCTTCGTCTATTAATTTTTCGACATAATTTGCAGTTTTTTGGTATATTCTGTATTCCCGCTCTCTTATTCTGACCAAGCTATCGTCTCCTATTTCTATTTCTTCCTCTTTTTTGTTTTGCGATGGAATAATTGAGCTTGATTTTATTTCAAGAAGTATTGATGTTATATACAGAAAGCTTGAAAGAGTGTTGAGAAAAATATTTTTATTTGTCTTGATAAAGTCCAGAAAATCCAAAATTATTGAATTAAGTCTTATTTGATAAATATCTACTTTTCTTTTCCTTACAAGATCCAGAAGTAAATTTGCAGGACCGGAAAAATCTTCATATTTAATTAAATAACTTTGTTGCTCCACCGCATTAATCTATGCCTATTTTTTTTCTTACATCTAAAATTGTAGTTTTAGAAATTTTCCTTACTTCGTTTTTCCCTTCTTCAAGGATTTTATAAACATATCCAATATTATTTTCAAGTTCGTTTCTTCTTTTTTGAAAATCTTTTAATGAATCAAAAATAAGGTCGGCTATTTCATCTTTACAAGCAGTACAACCTATTTGACCACCCTTGCATCTATTTTCTATTTTTTCAATATCGCTGCCTATATAAAGCTTGTAAAAAGTAAATACATTGCATACTTGAGGATTTCCAGGATCTTTAGGATGAATTCTTTTAGGATCTGTTATCATGCTCCTTACTTTTTTCTTTATGCTGTTAAAGTCATCAGATAAGAATATTGCATTGTCATAACTTTTTGACATTTTTCTCCCATCTGTTCCGGGAACTCTTGTAACCTGTGAAAGCATAGCTGCCGGTTCTTTGAAATAATTTCCGTACAGAAAATTAAACCTCCTGGCTATCTCTCTTGTGATCTCAATATGAGGAAGCTGATCCTCTCCGACAGGTATTATGTCTGCATTTACAATCAAAATATCTGCAGCCATCAATACCGGATAAGAGAAAAAACCTAGAGTTGACAGATCTTTGGATTTTATCTCTTTTATCTGTTCTTTGTAAGTCGGACATCTTTCAAGCCAGGATAAGGGAGTAATCATTGATAAATATAATGTCAGCTCTGCTATTTCCGGGATATCTGATTGTCTATAAAGATGGGTAACTTCAGGATCAATTCCCAGTGAAATTAAATCAATTACACAATCTAAAAGATTTGTTTTAATGTTTTTTGGATTCTGGTACTCTGTTGATAAAGCATGCCAGTCTACAAGAAAAAAGAAATTTTCATAATCGTTCTGGTTTTTTATCATGTTTTTAATATTTCCATGCAAATGCCCAAGATGCAGCCTCCCTGTCGGCCTAAATCCTGTAAGCATTATCTTTTTCATCAATATCTCTCCTTGAAAATTAGATTACTTTATTTGTGATTGATCCTAGTGATCACATCAAATATTGCCACCATGTAAATCCATTAAAAATAACATGAATTACAGGAGATAAAGCACCCCAAAACACTCTTCCTCCCAGATAAATCAGCAAGAATATAAAAATAAACCCAAATCTTCCTATACTCAAATATTTGTGCATTGCATCTCCCGGCAAAAAAGATGCAAGTATATTTGAGCCATCAAGAGGTGGAATTGGTATAAAGTTGAAAATTGCAAGGAATATATTTATGTAAATGGCATTCTGAAACATGTCATTTATTATAAGCACTGTCTTATGTCCAATTGTTGCAGTTGTTTCAGCCATTGAAAATCCTGAAATTTTTAATATATAAATAAAAAGCCCGTAAAGAGCTCCGATTAAAAATCCGACAATTAAATTTGTAACGGGGCCTGCCAACGAAGAGTATCTTATACCACGTCTATAGTTTCTGAAGTATGAAGGGTTGATAGGGACAGGCTTGGCATACCCAAAAATAATACCGCTATTTATCAGAATTAGAAGCAATGGCAGCAAGATACTGCCGAATAAATCAATATGTGCAATAGGGTTTAAAGTAAGCCTTCCCATATTTTTTGCTGTGGGATCTCCAAATTTGTTTGCGATATAT
>JAMCQQ010000171.1 GCA_023379515.1 Actinomycetota bacterium | reverse complement strand
GAAAAAAGCAACACCATTCATTTTCACCAAGCAAGGTAAAATCCACTTCCGCTCTTTTAAAGATTTGTGTTATCGAGCGTGGGATGGGAAAGGAACGTGGTGAAAATGAGGATACACAGCCGACAAAATATACAACATCTGCAGTTTCCTTAAGAAAGTCTTCAACCTTTGCGTCTGGCTGCTGCGTTACCCAGTCAAGTCTTCCCTGGTTGGTATCAAATGTAATATTATATGCTTTTTCTATCTTATCTTTCAGGTAATCCAAAATTTCAGGATATTTTTTACTTTCAACAAGATCGCTTCTCACTGCCTTGAAAAGCTCATCAATTTTTACACCGCTTGGGCATTCTTTTGTGCAGTAATTGCAAAGTGTGCATGTATAAATTTTTTTGGAAAGTTTTTCTGAAATGCCAATCTTATCATTTGCAGCGGCTTCTATAAGGCTTAATTTGCCCCTTGGTGCAACTCCCTCATCCAGAGTTTGCTTATATACCGGACAAACTGCCAGGCAGGCACCGCACCTGCTGCAGCTGAATAACTCGTCCTCTTTTTCTGAAATTCTATTTCCTGACATCTCTTATTTTCCTAATTCTTTTCCATGATTAATTTTTTTATGTTAATTTTTTTTGATTAATACCTTTAAAAAATATTAGTTTATTGTTAATCCATAAACAATTTCCCGGGATTTAAGATATTGTTTGGATCAAGCGCCTGTTTTATTTTTTTCATAAGTCTGTAAACTTCATCTGAAATTTCAAGTTTTAAAAATCTTGCTTTTGTAAGTCCTATCCCATGCTCTCCCGATAGGGTACCGTCAAGCTTAACGGTTTCGATAAAAATTTCTTCTATTACCTTCTCGACCGGCGCTTGATCCAAACAATATCTTAAATCAGTAAGTATTGTCGGGTGAAGATTGCCGTCACCTGCATGGCCGAAAGTGCCAATCATAATGTTATATTTTTTTGCAATGTTGTTCACTGCTTCAACAAGCTCTACGATCCTGCTTCTTGGCACAGTTGCATCTTCAAGTATGGTTGAAGGTTTTATTCTTGCAAGTGAAGAAAGCGCAGCTCTCCTTGCTGACCATAAAACATCTCTTTCTTTTTGGTCCGTTGACAGTTTGCAGGATAGGGCATTGTTTTGTGTGCATACTTTTTTTATGACTTCGGCCTCAATATCGACTGAGCCCTTCTGACCGTCCACTTCAATTAAAAGCATCGCCCCGACATTTCTGTTTAGTCCGATTTTAAGGTAATCCTCAATTGCATTTATTGTAACATTATCAACAAGTTCAAGTGTTGCAGTAATTACTCCTTCAGCTACGATATCTCTTACTGTCTTTGCGGCTTCCGTCAGATTATTAAAAAGAGCAAGCAGGCTTGCTCTTGCAGGTGGAACCGGCAGCAAACCCAGGGTTGCTTTTGTTACTACTCCGAGTGTGCCTTCGGATCCCACGATCAGGTCAACAAGATTATATCCCGTAACGCTTTTAACAGTCTTGGTGCCGATATTGATGATTTCGCCTGTAGGCAGGACGACTTCCATTGAATTGACATAATCCTTGGTTACGCCATATTTCAAACCTCTCAGTCCGCCTGCATTTTCGGCAATATTTCCTCCGATCGTGGAAGTTTTCATACTTCCCGGGTCAGGGGGATAAAACAGCTTGTATTTTGATGCAGCTTTGTCTACATCAACAGTGACAACTCCGGCTTCGACTTCTATAAACAAATCTATGGGATTGACATCATAGATCCTGTTCATTTCAATAAGAACCAGCAAAATTCCACCATTGACCGCCAGACACCCGCCGCTGAGTCCTGTTGCTGCTCCTCTTGGAGTTACAGGGATTTTATATTCATTTGCAAACTTAAGTATGCTGCTGATCTGCTGACTGTCTTTTACCTTTACTATTACCTCCGGCAGATACTGGAGCCTTGTGGAATCAAAGCCAAAGCATACTTTATCTTCGATATCCGTTATTACCTTATCCTTGCCTGCGATTTCTTCCAAATATTTTATGTGTTCTTCTTTCATCTTATGTGTTTTTCTTTCGTTGCATATTATTATCTTTTATTCTACACATCCTCAAATCTTAAATAACTGTTCTATTTTAATAAATTTGCGCCATGAAAAGCAATAAAAAATAATGGAAAGTTAGCATCTAAAATTTCGTGATAAAAAATAAATTGATAAGCCGGCTTTTACTCGCCGGGGGAAAGCCTGCGTGTTTTTGAAATACCCATCCTGGCTCTTAAAATTTTCCTTTATTGCTATCACGAAATTTTAGATGCTTCCTAATGGAAAATATATAAAATAGAAGCTTAAAAAAATAATAAGGGCAAAAAGCTGCTAGACTTTTACCGGTATTGCATAAGGGCCCTCGGGAATTACGCTTATCTTTGCATTCCTGCCGTATTTGCCAAAGCCGATTTTAATTGCTTCCTCAACCGAATTGACAATTTTTAAAGTTGAAGGCGGTATCTTAAAACTGCCTGCAAGCATGCAATCGCTGTATAAATAAATATCAGCCTTTTCTCTGGCTTTAACAAGTTCCTCAAATTCCCACTGGTCTATTTTAAAATAATCTTTTCTTTTTATTTTTTTCATGAATTCATCGTGATTTGTTTCCTGCTCGATAATTTCCACAAACTCAGTGCTTCCAATTTTTTCTTTGCACTGGGCTGCAACTATTATCATGCCGCCCTTTTTTACTGCGGGCATTGCGCCAACCATCCCTTTGACAGTCTGATACAAGGTCGCATCCAGCGGCAGACCCCCGCCGGTTGTCAGAACAATGTCAGCCTCCTGGCTTATCCTGCAGCAGCTTGCATCCTTGCAGAATTTTGCTCCTGCATAAAAAGCTTCTTCCAGATCTCCGCAAAAAATTCCTGTCACTTCCTTACCCTTATTAATTGTGACATTAACAATAAAGTCTACATTTGATTTTTTTGCAATCTCGGTTGATTCTTCATGGAAAGGATTGCCTTCAAGTACGCCATAAGCGGCTTTCGGTGATTCCAGGATATCCGGCCCGTGAAAATGTCTGAACATTTCCACATAGCTTATCCCCGGACAGACTGCTTTCCTTCCGCCGGAAAATCCTGCCATGAAATGAGGCTCGATCAATCCGGTAAGTATCTTAAAATCCGATTCGATAAAAATTTTGTTTATAATTATCGGAGTTCCGCGTTTTGTTTTACCCAGGAACTCACAACTCTCTCTATCCCGGGCATTGTGGTTAACAATATTATAATGATCTATAATTTCCCTTCCCACCAATCCGACGAGCTCATCTCCAAGATTAGGCCTGTGCAACCCTGTTGCAATAAGTATGGTAATCGATTCTTTCGGAATACCGCTGTCCGCAAGTTCGGCAAGCAATGCTTTAAGAATAAGTCTTGTCGGAACTGCTCTTGTGCTGTCAGAAATTACGATACATATCCTTTTTTTGCCTTTTACCTTAGCGGAGACAGGAAGACTTCCGATTGGGTTTCGCATGTTTTGGATTAAAGACTGGCGCGGATTTATTAAAGCTTTTAAAGGTTTGCTTGTGATTATATGCAGTAAATTTTCCCTGTCAATTTCAACTTTCAGCTTATCTTCGCCGTATTCAAGCTCTACAATCATTAGTATTATCCTATATGTTTACTTCTATATTATATCTATTTTTATATCTATTATATTTATTAATTATAATTTCACACCATCACATTACCGCCCTGTATAAATCCTGGTGCGGAGCAGCTATGACTTCAAAATCTACAAGAAAATCCTTACTTTCAGCATATTGAATTCCTGCTCTTATGGATTCGGTAACTGATGAGAGCTCTCCGTTTATAATACATATATTTTTTCCGCCAATAGCTCTTGCTATTCTTATTTCAACAAGATCAACATCAGTTGCTTTGATTGCTGCATCTGCAGCCCAAATTATAGAAGGTGCAGTCAAAGTTTCAATTAAACCAATTGATTTGAGTTCGGCAACTTCTGAAGTGCCGTTAATGCCTGCAAACATCTGCTGGTATACGTTAGGGATAACAACAGAATCAATTATAAATGTATCAATTTCCTGATGAATTATGCTGATTGAATTCTTAACTGCGCTGACATTGCCGGCAAAAATAATGTAGTACTTCCCGGGACAAATAGTCCTGGCATCCATTATCCTGACTTCTGAAGCCTTTACAATCCTGTCAACTGCTGCAATGCCCACGGCTATGCTTCTGAACTCAACCACACCTATGGATTTTTCCATAAATGACCTCTACTACTCTATAGCCTAATCCGATTTAGCTTTTGGGGCTACTGCTCTTGCTTTTGGAATCTGGCCGCTTCCTGACCTTACCATTTTGCCTGATAAAACCTTATCAACTTCACTATGGGGCCTTGGAATAACATGTACGCTAACCAGCTCCCCAACTCTTTTTGCTGCTGCAGCGCCTGCATCAACTGCTGCCTTAACGGCACCAACATCGCCTCTTACTGTCATTGTTACGAGACCGCTGCCGGCATATTCTTTTGAAACCAGCTTGACATTTGCAGCTTTAACCATAGCATCCGCTGCTTCAATTGCTGCTACAAGTCCTCTTGTTTCTATCAATCCCATTGCTTCTTCCATCTGATATTTCTCCTTTCAGAATATCTTAAGAATTTTAAAATTATTATTTAACAAAATTCATAGCATCGTTTACGACCATTCTTCTCATTCTTGTAAATATTTTTGGAGATGTTGTTCCCTCTCCGGTTGCACCTGCTATTGTCCAGGTTGTTCCGCCTTTTGAAACTCCAACCGCCAGGGATTGGGAAGGACCGTTTACAACAAGAATGGTGCAATTTATTTCCTGGCCGAACTTCGTAATTCTTCCTATATCTTTAGAATGAATTATCGCAGTATGCCTGAATCCATGCTCAACTCTTATGGCCATCTTAACAGCTTCTTCAAAACTGTCTACAATTACTACCGGAAGTACAGGCATTAGCTGTTCGTGCTGAACCATTGGATTATCTTCTTTTGCTATAAATACCGCAAGTCTTATGTCAGGGTCTGTATTAATTCCGGCATCTTTAAGGATTACATCACAATTTTTGCCCATATACCCTTTTACTATTTCGCCGTCTTTCACAACTATATTTATTACTTTTTGAGCCTGTTCTTCATTTAAAACTATAGTTTTATTTCTTGCAAAAGCAGCCAGCAGCCTGTCAACTACACTTCTCATACAGATACAGATTTTTTCCTCATTACAAAGTATGTTGTTATCAAAAGTTGCCCCGGCCATTATATCTGCTGCGGCTTTCTCTATATCTGCCGTATCATCGACTATAACCGGAGGATTTCCCGGACCTGCACCCATTACTCTCTTACCGCTTTTCATTGCAAGTCTTACAATTCCTGGACCACCTGTTACCACAATAAGGTTTACATCAGGACTCTTAAAAATTGTTGCCGTATTTTCAATTTTTGAATCTTTTGCCGCTGTTATCAAATTTGGCGGGCCACCTGCATTTACTATTGCTCTGTGAACCATTTTAAAGGTTTCAAGTGTGCAGTTATGAGCTGACGGATGGGGCAGGAATACAATTGAGTTTCCGGCAGATATCATTGCTATCGTATTATTGATGATTGTAGGTCCGGGATTTGTCATAGGCGTAATTGCTGCAATGACACCGAAAGGTGCCCCTTCAACGGTTACTATACCCTTTTCATCGCTATATGTCTTAATCTCAAGCTCTTCAGGTCCGGGTGTATAAGTGGCAGATACCTCTATTTTTAGAATTTTATCTTCGATCCTGCCCATTTTGGTTTCCTCGACGGTCATACGGGCAAGTCTTTCTTTGTTTGCCTGCGTAGCTTTTCTTATTGAATCAACAATTTTATACCTTACTTCCCTGCCAAGATCAACAAAACGTGTCTGAGCAACTTTTGCAGCAGCTATTGCATCTTCTATCCTGTCAAACAATCCTTCGTTTTCTTCAGAAGGTTGTGAAATTTTTAGTTTTGAGACACTTTGGCTCGAAAGTAAATTCTCAACTACACCTCTTACTATTTTTTCGATTTGGCTCTCATCTATTGCCACATTTTACCTCCCCTGTCAAATTTTATGGTAAGTATGAAATTCAAACTAAAAGCTTTAATTGCTGTTATCACTTACTGTTTTATCATTTACTGATTTATTTTATAAATTAAGTTAAATATGTAATTTTAATTCCTCTTGCAACTGCTTCATCTCTGGCAAGCGGGCTTAATATTACATTTGGCGAAACTTCTATGCCGGTTTGAATATAGTTATCAAGGTCTTCCATAGTGATAACTGTCTTTTTGCTTAGCGCTGATTGCCCATATTGTGCAGATCCGGCACCTGATCCGGCAAATGCTCCATTTCCTGCAGAAGCTGCTGCCGGGGCTCCGGCTATCTGTCCCTTAAGGCAGGGTTGTCCCGTAGAGAGGGCACACATGTTCCTTAACAGGTTCGTGTCTGTCATCTCTCCCGAAAAACTTCCGTCAGGTATGGATGGCGGGGTATGCTCCCTATCAGCCATAGTAATTGATATCGGTGACACACATGATGCATCAACAATTTCAACCATTGTTCCGTTAACAATATCCGCAGCATTTCCATCATCGGTATCAACATGCAATTCTGTTTTAAAATCCGGTGCTACTCTTACCTGTACATTATTAAATGTCAATCCTTTTGGTCCTCCGACTCTGACGTCAACAACCTGATTATCCTTTATGCCAAAAAAATCAGCATCTTCGCTGCTTAAGTGCATGTGTCTGTTTGCTCTTATTACACCCTCATTAAGATAAACTGCTCCCTTGGGACCTATCAGAACGGCTGACGCCGAACTGGATATTTCACCCGAAGGCCGCACAGGAGCATCAATGCCAAGTATTATGCAGTCTGTTTTTGCAAGTTCGACCTGAGTTTTGCTTCTCAAAGGACCAAGAATCCTTACATTCTGGATCGCGTTTAGCTTGGGACCAACAATAGTCAATGTTTCTTTTGCGGCGTAACCCGGATTATACAATTCCCTCAGTACATTGAGAGCGTAGCCTTTCCCAAAGAGAATATCCAGATGCTCCCTGCAAAGATGTATATGTCTGACAGAGACGCCACATACTATTTTTTTGTCAGTATGCCTGAGCTGGCTTAGGTCACCTCCGGATGCGGAAGGTACTGATACTGAACCTGTGGATAAAGCTGTTCCTTTGGTCTGTTTATCTTTTTCCAGCTTTTCCATTACATTTTTAACTACATCTCTAATTAATTGCTCGGTATCCAATTTAATACCTCACTTAAATCTGGTATGTTTTAACTTTATAAATGCTGCTGTAGTCTTTTATTTTCTATTTCTCTTGAGGTAAAATCATGTCCAGTTCAGGATGCGGCCTTGGAATAACATGCACTGATATGAGTTCCCCAACTCTTTTTGCTGCAGCTGCGCCTGCATCAACTGCTGCCTTAACAGCGCCAACATCACCTTTGACTATAACTGTTACCAGTCCTCCCCCAATTCTTTCTTCGCCCATTAAGGTGACATTTGCAGCTTTCACCATGGCATCTGCTGCCTCAATTGAACCTACAAGGCCCTTGGTCTCGATCATACCTATTGCTTCACCTGACATTTGTTCTTCCTTTCTTTTATTACTAATTCATTTTTGAATTAACTTAAATTAATTAACCATGCAGCTATAAAAATATAGTCTGCAAGCTTTTTAATGCTTGTTAATGTCTGGCCCCTAAATCATTGTCAGCCAGAACATTGTTTACAATAATAGTTACTAATTTTACCAATTTATCCTTTGTTATTACAATACTATCACAGGAAATCTGTTCGTTTATACCTGCTGCATTAAAACTGCTTGCTGCTGTGTTTAGCTTCGGGCTGCTAAAAGTGCCCCCGGTATCACCGTCTTTTATAAATTTACTGTCAATCCTGCAGCCCGGATAATCGGCGGTTTCAAGTCCAAATTTTTCCCTGAGGCCAATCATTTTTCTGACATTGTCTTCACCGATAACATTAACATTTCCCAGCATTCTGGCTACAAGGTTTATTTTAGCAAAAAGCTCAAGGCTTTCCATCCTGTAATATGCCTGATGCACATCTTTTCCTATGGAAAGTGCTCCATGATTTTCCAGCAGAAAAACATCATGTTCCTTAAGGTAGGGCCTTATATTATCCGGAATTTCTGAAGTTGAGGGGATTCCGAATCTGGTCAGCGGAATTGAGCCTAAGGATATAATTATTTCAGGCATTACACATTCATCAAGAGCAATTCCTGCAACCGCAAAACCTGTCGCAAAAGGCGGGTGAGCATGAACTACGGCACCAATATTTTCCTTGCCCCTGTAAACATCCAGATGCATTTTCACCTCTGAAGATGGCTCCAGCTCACCACTAATTTTATTGCCATCCATATCAACCTTTATAAGCTGATCCGTTGTAAGATAACCTTTGCTCATACCTGTCGGGGTACATAGTATGGTGTTTGGACCAATCCTGATTGAAATATTACCGTCATTTGCCGCTACCCATCCATTTGCATGAACCCTTCTACAGATATCTATTATGTCATTTCTATGCATACTTTCAGTTTTTTCCATTTTTCTCCCTGAATTCCTTAAATTAACAATTACACATCGATGACCCCAGCCATCTTAGCAGATTCTTATCAGGATTTGCAATAATTCTGAATGCAATCAATGCCCCTCTTTCGCTCAAAAAACTGGCTGCATTTTCGCAGGCTTCATTTATAGAAGCCAGGTCCCCGGTGATTATGTAAAAGCTGTTTACCCCGCAACCTTTACCCAATCTCAATTCAACAATTTCAACATCGGCGCTGTCAAGGCTTATATCGGCCGCTTTTAGCAAATTTGCCATCTGAAGACTTTCAACAATGCCAATGGAATCCAGAAGCGGTTTAGTTGGATTGCCGCTTATTGCACCTATCACTTCATCGTTGATCCCGCTGACAACAAAAGAGCTGAATACCTGTCTGCCCCCAAGCCTGTCAGCCGTATCCCGTGCTTTTTCAACAGCTGCCACATCACCTTCGACAATAGTGAGATATTTCCCTGGACATAGCGTAGTAGCCAGGACAAGATTGACACTTGCAGCTTTTAACATGGCATCAGTAACTATCAAGCCCCTGCAGATGCTCTTAAATTCAACTATTGCAATATTTCCTTTATCCCCCGCCATTCCTGCTGTCCTATTCTTTTATTATTATATATGAATCGGTTATTTCAGATACAATGCCATTTATTGAGCTGTGAATTTTAGCGCCAAGTTTTCCCTCGCAGATATCTGCCACAAGCTGGCCGCCAGTAACCTTATCTCCTGTCCTTACAATTGGTACGGAGGGTACACCAACGTGCTGGGAAAGATATAGTTTGATTTCACTTATTTTTGCATTGAACTCACCCAGTGAAGTTATGCCGGGGTACCTGTCAACTTCAAGCCTTTTTTCAAGCCTGTCTGACGGCACTTTCCTGTAATCCCTGAAATCATTTACAGTCAAATCTTTCCTGTTATGGGGATTTTTTATACCTTTCTTGCCAAGCTCAGCCTTTATATAATTGAAAAGTGATCTTCCCGACAAATCCACCACACAACTGTAAAGCTCGCACAATCCGCAGTCACAGCATAAAAATGCAAAGTCAAATTTTTCCAAATCTGAATCACTCAGTTCTCCCCGATACATTTTTTTCATCATTTCATCCGGGAAAAGTTCATGTCCTAAAAGATACCTGGGGCATAAATCTGTGCACATTCTGCAGCTCAGGCAAATTGCCTGCGCCCTTTTAATCACTCTGTTTATGCTTCTTCTTCTGTTCTCGACAACTATGGAATCTTCGGGCAGAACAATTATGGATTTGGTAGTTTTTTTAACAGCGTATTTATTTAAATCTACAATTTTACCCATCATCGGCCCGCCATCAATTACCGCAAAGTCACCGCCGGTTATAACGCCCCCGCAATACTGGATGAGTTTTTTTATCGGAGTTCCAACCGGAACTTTCAGGGTCATTGGACTGGCAACTTCACCATTAACAGTAACATATTTTTGCGTTACGTTTTCACCGCCAAAAGCATTTGAAACATTAAGAAGAGTTTCT
>JAMCQQ010000170.1 GCA_023379515.1 Actinomycetota bacterium | reverse complement strand
AAAGAAATATCTGCTGAAGATGGATTTATTGTAACTGCTTACTTTACAAATACATTATTACAATCTTGGGCTTCGAGAGCGAACGCTGCAAAGTATATCAGCAAAATAGGTTTCGACTGATCAAGCCATCATATCTCTGGGAGATATTTTCTTTGAAATTTGCTTTCAAGTGATCTTAAATCATCTAACATCCGCTCATGAAATTCAAATAAGTACTCCAATATTACGGTTCCATCCCATTTAGTCTCGATAAGATAACTTATCACCTCTCTGCAAAAACTATCGATTGGCAGATGCCGCCTATCTCCATCTTTAGCTGAAAGGTGGATATTCTTAATATTTTGTTTATAGCCTTTGAGCAGATTCCAAACTGTTTTTTCATCACTTATATGCGCGGTATCAAGGGTCATAGGCAAGTTGAACTTGATTATCTCATCGGGAGCAAATACCCTTCGTGAGCCTTCGAAGGTTTCAATGCAGAAAGCAATTTCATCCTGATACAGATCAGAAAGATATCTTAAATTCTCAAGGGTCCTTTCCTGCAGAGCCTTGTCCTTGTTTATATTATTTGGATGCAAGGTAACGGTTTTTACCCCTAGTAACTTCGCAAAATCCGCTATTTCTCTTCCCCACACTTTAAAAATTTCATCTGTAATAGGCGCCTGGACCGCGTGAATGCTCAAAACTTTTGTTTGATAAGATTTAATCTTTCCGGCAATCTCCAACAAATGCCCCCTAATAGGCTCATATATATCCCAGTAATAAGGGAAAGCTATTTCGACAGGCTCCTTAATATTTGAGTATCTTTCTTCTATCTGCTCAATCTTATCGAATGATTGCCTGATGCCGAAATTAATCATTTCGATTCGTATTTTCTCCCCTTCTTCTTAATGAACTCTTTGAAGACTACCTTATTTACCATTTCTTGCAAATCACGGTATAGTGTCTTCTTAGATAATTTCTAAAGCATTCTCAATGACTTTCTGCTGAAAATCCCAGAGATTTTTATTTCTTGAGAGGTTTTTAAAATCAAAAGAATTCTAGCTATAAGAAAGATTGCTTAGAACTATATCATCTAAATTTTTTGCAGAAAAACTCTGGTCATTAATTATGACTTACTCATAAATCTTTTTACTTACTTAATATCTCTTTAACTATTTCTTCCAATTTGGGAAGTTTATCCTTAACTACAGACCAGACAATGCTCCATTTAACACCAAAATAGAAATGGATAATTTTATCCCTCATTCCACTTATATCTTTCCATTCAATATCACAGAGAAATTCCCTATCCCCTCTCTTATACATAAACTAAACTCCTTTTAATTTCTTCAGCAACTTCTTTAACCCTTATAGTATCTATGCTTTCAGGAGTTAAGATATCAACCTTTTTTTTGAATAAATCTTCGAGGTAGGTAGACAAATCCATAAATGCATCAAAAAGCCCTTCGAAATCCTTTCCGAAAAGAGACAAGTCAAACTCTACAACTAAATCTATATCACTTTCTTTTCTTTGATTGCCCCTAACAAAGGAACCGAATAAACCAACCCGTTTTACACCAAATTTTTTTAGATTGTCTCTATTTTCTCTTAATTTCTTAATTACCTCATACTCTGTAAGTTTATTTTCATTCATTTTCGCCACCAGATTAAAAGCTTAAACCTCTTTACACATTTTTTACTTCATTTTCTCTCAAATTGCTATACCTTCTTTATTTGCATAATAGGATATATTCTCAATTACCTTCTTAGTCACATTACCACTATATCAAAAGCTTAATAATTTTATAATCCAGATTATTTTTTTGTCATTTTCCACTATCAATGTACCACTTCCTCAACAGCATTGTACCAGCCCCTAATTCTTAGTTAACATTTTATCCCATTTTTCACTCTGGTCTATTATTCCAAAGTCATTAATGATTAATAGGTCTGGCTTTAGGTATGAACAGAAATCACATTTGCTTCGCCCACCACAGGGATGGAGATCCCAACCTCGCAGAGAGCCTGGACAATGTCATCCTCACAAACTGTCCTAAGACATGGGGGTGCAAGGAGGCACTTGCATTTGAATTCACCATGCGGCCAGGTAGAGCAACGATCTGCGGAATAATAGATGATGCAGAGGGCCAGAAGATGCTGATTGGCAGTGGCCACAGTCCTTAGGTGGAGAGCCATTTCACATCCACTCTCCTCAGGTGTTCTTCAAACCCGATATTCCTGTTCTTGAATTTCTGAAAGCCACAGTCCAGAGCAGCTTCAGACACCACGCCATGGTTGTGCTTGGGGATTACAAGAACCACCTGATTAAGCTCGCAGATATGCTCGGGGTAAGAAAAGTAGTGTTATAGAGCAATCGCTTGACTTCTCGTTTTAATTTATTACAATATTAACATCAACTAGTCCAAATCGATATAATACTATAAATTTTCATGGTTCATTAGATCAAGATAATATACAAAGTCAATATTCATTGATTAGAGAATATTCCTAGTCTTTGGAAAGAATTCAAGAATTTCGAACACTTAGAGATTCGTTGTATTTGTCCTTATTTCGATGACCTTACCTTAATACACTTTACAAGTCTAAAGCATTTGGTGCTCCCGAAGACATTTTATTCTTCTTCCAATGTTATCAAAGAGGAATCTTTAAGAATGCTTATAAACCTAGGTATGAGCCTTAAATATTTATTATTTTTTTTGGCAATTTTCTCTTCTTTTCTTCTTAGATCTTAAGGGGGCGGTGCAGGATCCTCGTCACAATTTTGTGACGATTTTTGCTACCCTATTTTTAGAAATCACCAAAGTCCTTGTTTCTATAACGATCTAAGGTCACGTGGGTCGATCACGTGACGCGCGGTCACGTGTCACGTGTTTCCCGCGTCA
>JAMCQQ010000169.1 GCA_023379515.1 Actinomycetota bacterium | reverse complement strand
AAGTTTTCTTTGACCAGTCATCGTGTTTAATACTTCCTTCATTTTGATTCTTTAACTCAGATAATTTATCTATCTGTAATTTCCAGAATTCTCTAGGCCGGGGAAAAATTCATCATTGTACGATGAATTAGACAAAGTGCTCAAAGATTGGCAGGAAGGAAAGATTTCTTCATTATCTACATCTAAAGATGTAGTGATGAAACAAGAATTCGAAGCAATTAAGAATGAAGAGTCAAGTAATATACCTAAAAAAATAAAAATTTCTGAAAATTTAAATGAAGATAATACAGAATGTTCTAATGAATTTGAAAATTCTTACAATACTTCTCTAGTTACAGAAAATAATAGATTTTTTAGAACACCAATAAATACCTCAGTTACAACACAGGTGAAAACAGAAAATTATTCCTCAAATGGAGAAATTACATTCCATATAAATCCAACAACGACAAAAAAAAGTTAAAGAGATTATAGCTAATATACTGGAGTGATTATGGTTACCAATGAACGTCTTGATCATGAAATTGATATGTTTGTCAATTATGAAGATTATGGGCCTAGAGAATTCTGGAAATTACAGATAGATAAATTATCTGAGTTAAAGAATCAAAATGAAGGAAGTATTAAACACGATGACTGGTCAAAGAAAACTTTGATCAGTCAAATTAATACATATCGTCATCGTCCTTGGTACACACGATGGATTTATTGGCTTTTTACTGATATAGAAGAACGCGGTCAAACATTAGCAGGAGTAATCCTACAAGGACATATTAATAAACATATCGATCAACTAAAAAATGTTGATAAAAACGATTTTCCATCAAGATGGGAAACTAAGACTTATACCTTTTCGAAGAAACATCAATATTATTTAAGTTTTTTATCAACTAATCACGTCACATATTTCACCACTTTATTTAGGAATCTTCGATACTATTGGCACTCTGCAAAAAATTATTTTAAAAATTTATATTTATTACCTGATAAAGAATCTAAAGACACCAGTATTAATTTATATGAGTATACTTCTATGATGCCAAAAACAACACTGATGATGAAAGCACATATGCATTTTTATTCTGCAGAACAAAAACATAGTACAAACCTTCAAAAAAACAAGCAAGATGCTCTGTCTGAAGCGTATTTTATTTGGATGTCTCTTTCTTTGGCTTTAGGTGTTTCCACACCAGATATTGCATCTGAGGCAATGCAAGGATTAGAGGATGCGTTGAAAGCATACAAATCAAAATTATCCGAGGCAAAAATTCAAATTATTCTTATAAAGAAAATGAGATTATTGTCATTGGCGGACTCAGAGAAAAATAAACTTATCTCAGACAAATCCAATATGAACGATATTTTAATTTGGCTAGAATCAATCCTTGGCCGTCAAAGCGAAAAATTTAATCTATTACAAAAAGTGATTAAAGAGAACAAAGTGACAAACTTATCTATAGATATCAAGTCAAATAAAGAATATGAAATATGGGTAGCGCATTATAAAGAAATTTTTATTAAACTAATTGATAATCTGAATTTGCTGGATAAAACATTTAGATATTGGAATCAATATCATAAAATGACTAAAGATGTTGATATAAGGGCATTGATTAACGATGAATTCATTACTCGATCTTCTGAAAGAAATGATGCCATTTTATTAAACAAAGACATGGCAGAAATATCCGCAGACTATTGTGGGCTCGTAGGTATCAAATTCGATCCTAGCAAGGATGAATGGATCATTTCGTTAGATCAAATAAAAAAAGCTAGGCGTGGATATATGGTAAAAATTCATCCCGATAAAAATCCTTGTTATACAAATCCAGATACTGAAATTAATATAGAAGTAGAACGAAATAGGTATGAGGATGTATGGTGCATTTTAACTGCCACAACAGATCAAGAAGGCGAATATAAAACTGTTAGAACCCTTCCCTCTGCCTTGAGCAATATGCTGGGTCTAATAGATAAACTCAGTTTATTTTCTAATAATAAATTTATTATATTAAATACTCAAAAGAACCTTGATTCAAATACAAAATCGTATAGCTTCTTTCATGAAGATGTTGTTACTAATATTCCTCATAATCAAAATGTGAGAAAAAGACAAATAGAGATTGACAATTATATGAAAAATGCTACCACCATTTCAAAAAAATATCAGCATGATAAATATACTAATAATTTAAACAAAGAAACGATAATACAATTATTAGGAATTATCGAAAAGTTGCCAAAAGAAGTTAAACAGTATTATGAAAAAAAGGGCAACACAAAATGGTTATCAGAATATGTTAATGAATTAAAAATGGCGCTTGAGTCGTTCGATAAAGCCGCTCATGTAAAGCCTCCAGAAAAAACAGTAAATTTGGCTGTATCGCCTACATTATTTCAACACCAACCAAGCAGCACTATCACATTTACTATTAATCAACCTGAATCAGCTGAATGCAAAAAATCAACCCTAATTCCTTCTGGTTAATATAATTTTAAAAATAAATGGAGAAAAAAAAATGTTAAACATACATAACGTTAAAGATAATGAAATATTTATCAATTATGAAGATTGTAAAGCTACAGACTTTTGGCAATATCAATTAACTCATCTAGAGAATATTAAAGCTGAATTAGAAACTGATATACAGAAGAAGTCTTCAGAGACGAAAACAGAGTTAACCAAACAAGTTGAGATTTACCGTAATCGGCCCTGGTATAGTCGCTGGGCTTATTGGCTATTTACAGATATAGAAGCTCGCGGACAAGTGTTAGCAAAATTTACGATTCTTGGCTATATTAATGAATGCATTTTTCATATAAAACAGGCAGATACAAAAGAGTTTCCTCTTTCATGGGAAATGGCGAATCATGATTTTTCAGAAAGACAAAAATATTATTTAAGCTTTTTATCTTCAGAACATGCAACCTTCTTTTTGAAATTATTTAAGAATCTTCATTATTACTGGATTTCTGCTAAGCAATACTTTCTATCAAAAGGGCACACCAATAATACCTATCAATATAATCCGATTGTACAACAAACGAAAAAACTACTGAAAAGTAATGCAACATCTATTCCACAAGAGCAAAAAAGTGATACACTACAAATTGCTATCGAAAAGACGGACGTCCACCATTTATCTTCATCGCTTTATACTGCTTTAGGTATTTCTTCTAACAATAAAAAATCTTTTTCCTTACAAGAAATCGAAACTGCATTAAATAGTTTAAGCTCGACTCTCTCTCAACTTAGACAGCGAATTTCTAAACTAAATAAATGCAAATATAAGATTATTCGTGAAACGAATTTTAAAAATGATTTTGTGAAACTATTTGATACTTATAATTGGTTAATGGATATCTTAATCCAATTTCAAAATAAATTTATATTATTAAAGGAATCTAACGATGGCAAAGAATTTATATCAAAAAATGAAGAAATTGATAACTCATCTCTTTATTATACCACCCTACATAGCAGGATAGATGATAATATCCAAAAACTCGGCAATTTATGCGATAATCTTGAAATGTATTATCAAACAACAATTAGTTATTATCGGACGGTACACGAGTTTAAGCACACTCATGAGGAATTTCAATTATTCCATACAGAATGTAAGGAGGGTGCTTTATTAAATTGCCATCTTGCTGAAAAAATCGCGAGCTTTTGTGGTCTTGCCGATATTACACTTGATACCAATAAAAATAACTGGGTTATTACGCTAAATGAATTAAAGGATGCGAGATCCACCTATATAGAAAAATTTCGTGATTTTTTCAGCAAGATGGCAATTT
>JAMCQQ010000168.1 GCA_023379515.1 Actinomycetota bacterium | reverse complement strand
TTATTATTATTATTATTATTATTATTATTATTATTATTATTGTTATTATTATTATTATTATTATTATTATTATTATTATTATTATCTTACCAAGGAGAGGTCTATTCCTAAATCTTCAAGATCTTTATCAACAAAGCCAAAATCATTCTTAAGCTCATTAACACTCACCATTAAATCTAAAGCTATTAGAAAAAAAGGAAGCTGAGTAAGTAAGCTATCTCTTTATTTTACCAACAATTACAAAAAAAACTAATTATGTCGCTACAAAATCGAATAAACGGAGAAATAAAAAATTAATAATAATAATCAATAATTAATAAAAAACGTACTTCCTCCGTCAGGTCCTTTAAAATTAAAAAACACGTCCACTCCATCGACATGACCAAAATCTTGTGCCTCTGTAAGCCAATTAGCCAAATCTTCTTGTAAAGCTGGAACACTCTTTTCAATAATATCTGAATTATTAATTATTGATAAATGAAGAAAGATGAAGAAATGAAGAACAAATAAACAATAAAACGCTAAATAGATGTTTCTGGAATTGTTACCATGTTGTGGCATTTATGAGATTTAATTAATAAACGATATAATTCTTTTCACTTTCGAAAAAAATTCTTATTTTCTTTTACATACATCCTTCATGATGCTCTTGTTCAGCCCCTTCAAGTAAATTACTTAAACTATCTAACTTTAAGCTCTCATCATCATGCGTGTGGACACCAAGTTGTTGATCATTCACGTGCTCTCCTAAATTAGCTCCATTTACTAGAGTCGGAACAAACTTAATAAACTCAACAATCTTATTTAACTAATAAGTGAGTATTTATTTCTCGGCACTCATCATCATCTTCGCCATCATCATCGTCTTTCTTTTCTTACCCAAGGAGGAATTGATTTTCCAACAAGCACATGCAATAATAAATCTGAAAAATGATTGCAATTGTGTCGAAGCAGATCATATCTATCACTCTTCCAATCAATTGACCTAAGAAACATTACTTAATAAACAAATGAGCAATTAATCAAAAGCAATCAGAAAATATATAAGCCTATGCCACCAACGATACTTGCTGGATAGTCCAATGATGGGAAGAAGAAAAAAATAGTGATCATACATTATAGAAACGAGAAAATTCTTTAACTCTGTTTCTGTTTTTGTTGTAAATCCGTACGAGATTGTTTCTCGATAAGAGAAATCACCAGCATCTCGAGGGTGGCAAATAAAAATCCCCACTATTAAATGTAAGGAAAAAAAACCATTATAATATATGTAGGCAAACAAGAAGCGATTCTAATGTTTCGAAAACATACGATCAAAACTGTAAGATATTTCTTTTCCAAAGACTTCGACTCCTGAATGAAACGCCCCAAATCCAGCCTAAAAGAATGAGAAAAATTCAAAAATCAATTGAAACTCTCAATCATACTTTCAAAGCTAATTTGTTTAGTGATTTCAAAGGTTTTCCATCAATCGACAAATCGTAAATATTCAAAACCACTGGTGTTTGGGAAAGCACATTAGAGAAAAGATCATCTTGGTCCTGAAAGTTAGCTTATTGGGATGAATTGAGTTTGAAAATTGAAATTTAATTTAAGTACCAATTTCATAGCATCATTCCCAAACATTTTAAGGTCGACGTAATTTAGAACTAAATAAAGATTTTCCTTTTATTGAATTGTTAGTTATTAATTATCTGAGGAAACAAGCTTTTTTTTCATTTTCAAACTCGTTCGAAATCGCTCGTGCTGAAAAATTCGCACGCCCTTCGCCAACTTTCTCTATTTTTTCACAATAATACTGCACTATGGACTCAAAAGCTGAAACAAAAACCATCGACTACGAACAAAGAATAATCGATGGATTTATTCCCCATCTTATTGAACAAACACAGTCTTTAGAACTTCCCATTCCTGCCAAATGGACTCTTCAGGTTTGCAATCAATTTAGTTCGAATCATCATGATGGCATTTTGGCCCATTTTTTCTTTCCTTCTTATTTCCAAGGGTTATTCTAGAGCTGGTGAAAGAACAGGCTTTTTTGTCTCACCAATTAATATTCTTCTCGACGCAGGTTTGTTCAAACATTTCCTTGACTTTTATCATATTTATTAAATTGTGTAGGAATGGCCACTAACAAGATACCAACCTCTATCTTTTTGACTCATTCCCACACAGGTACATTCTCGATTATTTATTTATTATCCAAAATCTTCTATTTTATTCTAATTTTAAATTAATTCTTAACCACTGATTCCCTTTTGATTATCTTTAATTCAGTATAGATCATTCGTGGAGTTTACCGACCATCTATGGTTGTAGGACACCTAAAATAAAGGGATTCGAGAATTTAGCAGGTACGGGCAAGTGAAAAACTGATGCATATATACATATTTAATATGCGATTTTAAAATAATGTTATTGAATCTCACTAAAAAAGGAAGGCCAGTATATGCGCCAAAATCAGCATGGCCTATGATTCAACAAATGGAATTAGCTATTCATAATTTATCTGTCGGATGTATGGATGATAAAGTAGACGAAAATTCAATCTTAAAAGAACAAGGAGTTGAAGCAATATATACTACTGTTGGTATCAGCTCTTTTTATTTCCTTTTATTTCCTTTTTATTTCCTTTTTATTTCCTTTTTATTTCCTTTTTATTTCCTTTATTATCTAGTTTATTTATTCTTTTGTAGGAGATACTTTTATGAGCCCTCCAGGATTATCGGATTTGTTGATTGAAACATTTCCTTGTTATCATACTTGTGAAACGATCGCTTTTGGTTTTAGGTAATATTCTATTGTTTAAATTCTGGGGACTTAATTTAATTGACTCCTCTTTCACACCGTTTCCTTATTTTAGCTTTCTCTTTATTATTATTAAATTTTTAGTAAAATCTCAATGAAATTAAAGCCAGAATATCAAAAATTAAATGGCAAAGAAATTGGTGAACTTCGAAAAAATGGGACTGAAATATCAGAGAAAAAAATAGAGCGCCAATTTATCTTTTTTGGTGATACAAGTATTGACGCTTTATTGAACCATGATGATTGGAAATTTTTTCCTGCTATAGTCATTGAATGCACTCTATTTCCAAATTCACAGGTATCGAATTAAAAATTTCACTTGCATTTTAAAATTCATTTTTAAATTTTAAAAAAATTGAAAACAAACTAGATCAGTCTTCACGCGAATTTATTTTTTCCTTATCTTATTATTTTTAGAATAAAGATGAACAAACTGCCAAAAATATTGGTCATGTGCATTGGAATTCTATATTACCTCTGATAAAAACGAACCCAGATGTTTTTTTTGTTTTAATTCACTTCTCTCAGTCTTGTAAGCCTTCATATTTAAAAGATTTAGAAGAATCGACGAAAAAATCTGAACAAATTAAGAATTTTAAAATCTGGATATAATATAATATTGTATTATATTATAGTCTAATGAGAAGTAACTTCACACTAGTTGTCACCGTTATGATTTGATTTTATAGGATCATGGCCTAGAATTTATATTGAAAATTTTGCATGTTTTTATAGTCGAGCATGTATTGAATATTTTAATGTTTTAATAATAATATCAAGCCAAAAAGAAATGGCATAGTTAATAGATTACCATCTTCATTAAAAATTAAATCCAAGAGAGAAAATAATGATTCTCCGTATAAATCAAATATTAAA
>JAMCQQ010000167.1 GCA_023379515.1 Actinomycetota bacterium | reverse complement strand
TCAACTAAGATGGCATAATAATAGCTCCTACAGGTAAAAATGCGGATTATATCAATAGTTTACTGCAGTCAAATATTAAAATTGTTCTGGTAGACAGGCTTATTGAAGGAGTAGATTGTGATGCCATCTTAGTTGATAATGAAAAAGGGGCATATACAGCAGTGAAATATTTGATTGATAAGGGATATAAAAAGATAGCAATCATTAATGGTTTTATCGATATAACAACAGGCAAAGAAAGATTAAAAGGTTATCTTAGAGCTTTAAATGAAAACAATATTCCAAGAAATGATGATTTTATTAAGCTCAGGGATTTTAAAAAAGAAAGCGGGATTATGCTTGCTAAAGAATTATTAGAAAGTAAAAATAAGCCTGAGGCTATTTTTGTTGCTAATCTTGACTTGACTCTTGGGGCTATTCTATCAATTAAAAGCCTAGGCTTAAAAATACCTGATAATATAGCTGTTATTGGGTTTGATGATTCAGACTGGGCACAAATTCTTGAATCCCCATTAACAACTATAAGCCAGCCGGTATATGATTTAGGTTCAACTGCCGCAGAAATGCTTATTAAAAATATTGAAAACGATAATTCTAAAATTTTATTTTAAATAGGATCTTGTATTTGCCTTACTGCCTTTGCAGGTATTTCTCCACCAGGTATTGTGACTCCGCCTGATCTCCTGTAAAACATTCCATCTTTTATAACTTCTGAGATTATTTCTTTAACAGTCATATTCTTATCTAATATTTTTAATGCCCCCGAAAAACAAACATATGTTCAAATACCTCAATAGTTACCTTTGGTCCTGCCAATACTAAATTGTCCATTTTTAAATAACTCTTTTTAAATTCATTTTTAAAAATATTGGATTTTTTCTTAAAACTTCGGATTTATTAATCATCTCCAGCACTCTCTCTATATCATTATCAGAAGCTCCGGAAGTCTCAGTTATTTTTTCTTTTGGAAAGCCCTTTTCTAAACCCTCAAGCACCAGATCCAGCTTTTTGTAGGTTATACCAAGAGCATCTTCGTCCTCAAGCCCCGGGATAAGATCAGGACTGGGAGCTTTATTTAGAATATAATCAGGTATTCCAAGATATTCTGCCATTTTGAAGACTTGTGTTTTGTAAAGATCAATTATAGGCATTATATCAGCAATGCTGTCCCCATATTTTACAAAAAACCCTGTGAACCATTCCGATTTATTTGCACATCCGGCAAGCAAGTAATTATTAAGCTCAGAGTAATAAAATAAAATTGTTGCCCTTATTCTGTGTTTGATCCTGTAATAAGCAATACCTTTGGAAAGCTCCTTATCCTCTCCGCCCTCTATATTGGCAATAAATAAATCCTTGCCTGTTTTTTTAGAGAGTGATTCTCTTTTCTTGAGAACATGTCTTTCGATAAACTTCCGGGTGAAAAAAAATGATGGAGGATAAAGTCTATAAATACCAATCAATGAAAGAAGCGGAGTTAATTTTTTAATTATATATTTTACATCAAGAACTTTAGCAAATTTTATTGCATCTTTGATATTTGCCGGATTGGAATCTCTTTCAGGAAGCATAATAGCCAGAACATTTTTACTGCCTAAGGCTTCAACACAAAACTTTAAAACCAGGGCAGAATCTATACCACCGCTTAGTCCGACAACTGCTCCGCCCCTTTTATGCTCGATTGCATAATTTCTTATAAATTCTATTATGATCTTTTTAGAAGTTTCTAAATCAATATTTAATTGGTCATTCATTATTTAATTATACTTTCAATTTTATCAAGAGCAAGCTGTATCGGGGTATAAACAAGACCATAAACTACATAGATCCCTATGACTTCCCCATTTTCGTTAATAACAGGACTTCCGCTTTCACCCTTTTTGGAACCTGCCCCAAGATTTCTTAGAATACTCAAATTTTTATCCATACTTCCTATAAGATAGTTTTCTTTTGTTTCCTGATCACTAATTTTAAAACCGCTATATAATTTATCACTGGAAAAAACAGCATAGTCATCCAAATTCCAGAATTCCGCCTTATATCCTAAAAGCTCAGGGTAGATCCACTCATTACTGAAATTAGCTTTGAATTTGAATTTTCCTTCTTTCCCAAAATTATCCTTGACACAATGTCCTGCCGTTATCAGGTAATATTCCTCTTTATATTCAATACTAAAAGCAGTAAAGGCGTAAGCAAGTTCTTTGGGATCTGCGGAACCTATATAAACGTTTTTAAGCAATTTGTTGAAATTATTTATAAGGCTTCTAAGCTTCTCCGGCTCACCTTTCAGTTCATTTAGCTGGTTTTCAAGATCTTTTATTGATTCTTGTTCTCCAAGGTAATCAGAATATAGCTCTTCATATTCCTTTTTTAAAACATAGTTATCCGGATTGCTTTTAAAAGCCAGCTCTTCCTTTAAGCCGGATATTTCTTTATCTTTTTCTTCATTTTTCTTTTTTAAATTTTTATTTTCTTCCTCCAGACTCTTGCCGGTTTCGAGTTGCTTTTTATAATCCTGGGATATTTTATCACGGTCATTTTTCAGATTATCATAGTCCTGCCTTTTAACAATATATTTTTCAACAAAAGTACATGAAGTTAGAAAACTTAAGCCAATTAAAACAGACAATGATATAGTTGTTACCAAAATTCTCAAAGAAATTTTTTTTCTCATAGTTTATTTTTTTACATTATGTTTATGTTAAGTATGTTTATATTATTTATATTTATATTATCGATGTTAATTGTTTATCTCACAATAATAAAAATAATAAAACTAAATCCGTTTTTTTAAAATAGGATTTTACCGTTTTACACCAATTGAAGTATTTGTTAAAATTTACTGGATTTTATATCACAGAGCTTAAAATTTTAGTCAATAAAAATTAGTTGAGCGGGAAACAAAAATTATTTATGTTAAGCAGCAGACAGGTAAAAGAATACCTTCAAAACAGTTATGCCAAGGTCGATGGATTGTGGTTCCTAAAAACGGAAGAGCAATTTGGATTTGAGAAAGCTCTTGGTATAGATCTTGAAGTCTGGAAAGTAATGCCAAAAATTCAGGCCCGTTATTTTAAGTCGGTACCCAAAATTCAGGAAATAGCTGATGACTTTGAAATGTTTTTCAAATGCCTGAAGATCAAAATGAAACTCGACAATTTTAAAATCAAGGCCGTAAGAAGTAAGCAGGATATAAGAAATAAAATAAATTATATTAAAAACGACAGTAAAAAATCAGCTGCCGGTGGTCCGGCTTTTAAAGAAAATAACATGATAACAGTTACAATAAATAATTGCCCCTGGCACAACTTAATGATTAAATCCGGAAGAGAAAATCTTTCTGAAAAGATAGGTGAATTGATTTGCCGGAATGAATATTCAATTTTTGCATCTGAATTTGATAAAAATATTAAATTTGAGCTTGGTCAAAGAATTTGCAAAGGATCACCTTGCTGTAGATTTATTTTCAGCAAAAAAAAGAAGGAACTGCAGAAACTCCTATAACAGTAGGGCCCGAATAGATGCCGATAACCCCGTTCTAAAAGTTTTATCCGAAAAATTTATATTGACAAAAATTTAACTATTTTATATATTTGCGTATTATTATACGCAATATAATAAATACGCAAAACAAATATCATTAGGGTAAATAATTATGTATAAGCTCGGTGCTACAGAAAAGATCATTATTTATGTTTTATCAAATGGAAAAGGGATTTCAACAAGTGAACTTATAAAAAATTTGGGAGAAATAAATTATTCTATGCCGGCAGTCAGAGCATCCTTACAAAGACTCAGGAATAAGGAAATTATTGTTACAAGAAGAATAAAAAGAAAAACAGAAATTACTCTGACAAAAACCGGGCAGGAAATATTATCTTTCTATGCTTTTCGGATAAAAAGACCTGTTATGAAATGGGATGGTAAATGGCTGCTTCTTTCATTTAACATTCCTGAAAAGAAAAGAGTTTCACGCAACCACTTTCGGGAATGGCTTAAGCATGCTGGCTTTGGCAGGTTAAATCCAAGTCTCTGGATCTCACCATATAATTTACAAAAGGAAGCTTTACTTGAAATGGAAAAGTTAAAGATAAACAAATATGTGTCTATGTTTATAACTGAAAATATTGGAGAAAATCCTCAGGAACTTATAAGCCGGGTATGGAATTTGAAATTATTGTCCAAGCAATACCAAAAACTTTCCCAAAAATATAAAAAAAAGCATGAAGAACTTCAGAAAAAAGATTTTTTTAACAAATCAGAAGCAGCAATGAAGGCCCTAATCCAAATATTGGAATTCAAGGAAGAAGCAGCAGATTTAATTGAACGTGATCCCATGCTGCCTGCTGAACTTTTGCCTGCAGGGTGGATAGGAATGAAATTCAGAAAGATTGGAGAGGGATATCTTCAGTTACTTTATAATATTGCTTCAACCATTGTAAAACAAGACCATATGGTCCTTGGAACTTTCTTTACCAGTTGTCTGGAAAAATAAAATTTATTGCTTTTGGATTTGGGAAAATACTCCATCATACTCAAATATTAATTAACTGATAGTTTAACGATATTACTTTAATAATTTAATAAAAGGAGATGTTTTAATGATCGAAATAAATAAAAATATGAATGGTAAAATTTGTATGGTGACCGGTGCAACATCCGGTATAGGCAAATTAATAGCTCAGGGATTAGCTCTAAGGGGAGCAACGCTGATCATTGTGGGCCGTAATGCAGAAAAGAGTGCAGCTACAGCTAATGAAATAAAACAAAAAACTGGTAATCAGTCAGTCGAAACCATGCTGGCTGACTTGTCTTCACAAAAAGATATTTACAATCTTGTCTTTCAGTTTAAAAACAAGTATAAGCACCTTCATGTGCTGGTCAATGATGCAGCGGGTCTTTTTATGAAACGCCAAAGCAGTATAGACGAAATTGAAATGACTTTTGCGCTTAATCATTTAGCTTATTTTTTATTAACAAACTTGCTGCTTGATATTTTAAAGGGCAGTGCCCCCGCCAGGATTATCAACGTCTCGGCCCGTCTTCATAGAGGGGCTGATATTAACTTTAATGATATCCAGTATAAAAATAAGTACAGTGGTTTGCGTGCATACAAAGCTTCAAAACTTGCAAATATATTATTCACTTATGAACTGGCACAACGCCTGAAAGGAACAAATGTTACCGTGAATGCTGTTCAGCCCGAGACAATTGCGTTTGTGCGTTTATTCAAGCGCCTGACTCATATAAATTTACCATTTATCAGCCCTGAATATGGTGCAGAAACAGCAATATATCTGGCTACTTCACCCAAAGTAGAAGATATCTCAGGCAAATACTTTGTGAAACAAGAAGCTATCCCGTCATCCATCGCTTCTTATGATAAAACTTCTGCACTTAGACTATGGCAGATAAGTAAAGAGTTGACTGGATTGCAGAATAAATAGTGAGAATATTGCTGAGTGAAAACTATCGATTATTTTTCTTATTTTTTAATTAACCACCATAAACCTGCATGTCTGATAATGCCAGGTTTTTTACTCTATATATCAAAGATTGCTCGACTTCCGGCTGTTCGGCCCCATCCCATTTATACTTAAACCCATCAAAATAATAACTTGTCCAATCCATTGTCTGGCTCTCATACAAAAAGCTCGAACCTTTCTCTGTAGCAAGATTAAGAAAATAATCAGTATTCATAAATCCTTGTTCCTGCGTTATATCTATCGGAATCCAGCCATAACCGGGCAGCTTGACTTCCGTCCATGCATGCCCTACATCAAGTTCCTGGCCCTTTTCACCCAATATTGAAAATGAAGGAATACCTCCAACAACTCTGGCAGGAATTCCTGAAGCTCTTAGAAGAGCTGCATATAATATTGCGTAATCGGCACACACTCCCTTGCCTATTTTTAATATTTCAGAAGCATACATGAAATCATAGTTCTCTTTGGCCCGGACAAAATCATAACTGACCTTTGATGCAACATAGTTGTAAAGCTTCTTAGCTTTTTTTACCGGGTCCGTTTCATTGCCAACTGTCTTTTTTGCGGCTTCAATTATTATAGGATTATCAGAATCTATAAATAAATCATCTGTTGTATAAATATTGAGGTCCTCATCGCCCGGGTCATAATTTTTACCTGCCAGATTAATGGCGGGAAATGAATATTCATACATCGTTACATTGACTGTTATTATTGCCTTTAATATTTCACCCTTTTTTACAGTGGTACCTTTATCAAACTTAAAATGAGAGAGCAAATTCCAGCTATCGTCAAATACTTCTTCTACACCCGGCATGTTGGTTTTGATACTGTTTATAACTTGGAAAGGATCGTAGGTTTGCGGTATCCTCAAATAAGATTCTATATCTTTTAAATCAGCGGGACCCTTATTTTCCAGCCTATATTCAATCTCTATATCAAAATCATGCTTTTTTATTTGTTTGATGACATCGGATTGATTTTCAACTTTTATTTGTTTTTTAGCCTGGTTTGTAAGATTTCCATCTGAAACAGTCAGGGTAATTTCGTAATCGCCGCTTTTCTGGAATAAATAAGCCAGTTCCTTGTCCGACTCTGAAATTATGGAATTTTGCAGGTAATTGTTTAAAACCTCGGTCCCATTTACATACCACTTATAGCTTATGCCATCACCATCCGGATCAAAAGAATCCTGGGCGCTGAAATAAACAGGATTATCTTCAATAAAATCAACTGTATTTATTTTATCGCCGAACACTTCGATAACTGCATGAGGCGCCGTGTTTGTCTTGCTGCTGCCATCTTCTGCTTGAAGATTTTTTTCCTCTGATTTTTCTTTTTGAAGACCTATTACAACAAATCCTTCAAACCCATCTGCAATATAGCCATAGTTTTCGCTTATGGTTATATCATAAGAATTTCCGCCGGTATTAAGACTGTTAACTATTTTTGGGTTATTGCTGTCATTGATGTCTATAATATTTACTCCGCCTTCATTATTGGAAACAATAAGGAAATTGTCCTTTGAGTCAATCTCCCACGCACCTCCGGGAATACTGCATTTTCCTTTTAGCAAGGGGGCATTTTTATTAGTTATATCTATAACCTGCAGTACACTGTTACTGTAACTTTTAGTTTCTTCGTCCATTATACTGCTCGTTGCATAAGCAAAACTGCCTTTAACAAAAATGCTCCATGAATTTGCAGGAATATTAACAGAACTTACGACTTCAGGATTTTTTATATTTCCGATATCCACAGTGAATAATTTACTTTCCTGAGTATATTGTTTGGTCTGATAATCAAAATACGAATTGTTTATATAAGCGTAATTATCCTGAACAAATATACTGTTCGGGGCACCTTCTATCTTGCAGGAACTAACAAGTTTTGGGTTATTCTTGTCATTAACATCTATAATTTCAAGCTGGCTTTCTTCTGTGTTCCCCAGCAAAACCGTACTGGTCAAAAAGGCATAATTTCCTTTTACAAACATTCCCTGGACAGACTTCCGGGAGTTTTGGCCGGATATATAATCACCAACAACTTTGGGATTATTTTTATCTTTAATATCTATGATCTTAAAGCCGCAAATGCTTGTAGTCTCCCGGGGTTCATTATCTTCAGGAACAACCCAGCTGGTATAGGAAACATATGCATAGTCATCCTGTACGATGACTATATTTGCAGAATCAATGCCAGTACACTTACCCACTATTTTTGGATTGCTCTTATCGCTGACATCAATGATATAAAGAATTCCCAGGTCATTGGTCAAGTATGCATAATTTCCGGAAACTTTTACATCTATCGCCTGGCCCGGAACTTTTAGCTGGCTGATGATATATGCATTTGGTGTTTTCAGCACCCGCTCGGGCTCAGGTACTGCTGCCGTAGTTTCGACTGTTGTTTTGTTTTCTTTGGTTTCTTCAGAAAGTACAGCAGTGGTGCCATCAGCCATCTGAAGTCTCCAGAAACACGAAACCTGGCTTAAAAGAAATATAAACGATATAAGCAGAGATAAAGAAACTGTCAGAAATTTAAAAGAAGAGAAATTTTTTGTTTTCATAAATAGTCTTAAAACACCTGACTTAGAGTTTCAATTTATATCCACAATAGGGGCAAAGATTGAAATCTTCTTTTATATCTTTTGCACATTCGGGACATTTTGTCTTATCAATTTTTTTAACCTGACTCTCTTTAAAAATAACTACTTTGTCCTTACCGATATCATTTTCAGAAAGGTTAAAAGTTTTTTGAATTATATTTAAAATTCTGGCTTCGTCTTCAGTAAAATCACCATCTTCTTTAAAATCTTCATAGACTCTTAAATAAAGCTCTGCGATATCTTCTTTTTCAAACTTGTTTAAAACTTCTATTTCCTTATCCATAAGCTCTTTAAAAACAATAATGTTTCCTTCGATTTCTTCAAATCTTTTATCAAGCATTTCATCACATTTATTGCAGTAAGGTGAATCTGTTTCCTGTTTAATTTCTTTGCCGCACTCTACACATACTTTTGCCATATTTCCTCCAATTAAGTTAATAAATAGATAAGCTATATTAACATAAATCAGTTTATTATTCTAAAATCAAAATCATCGTAGATTTTACCAAAATTTATCCCGTTCACAACCATGCCTTTATATTTTTCTTTCAAATTTTTCATTGCACCATCCAAATTTTCATTATGTATGCCATTTATTATTGAAAGGTAGGCTTCGATAAAGGCAGCAAGATCATCGGCAGCTTTTACCAGATCCCCATCCCTGTTTTGTATATTTTCAAATTCATGTTCCGTAAACATCCGGATCTCGCCATGCCACTGCTCAGGAATCAGATTGTAAATTTTTTTATCCATTTCACTTTTTTCATATTCTTTAATCAGGTCATCAAGCCCTTCTACGGATTTTTTAACAGGGTTGATTATGTCTCTTGTCAGCACTTCGGGCAAATCATGAAAAAGACCGGTAAAATAATTATTTACAGCTACATCGCTGCTCCTGTTTGACTGTAGTGAAAAAAGATAGGAAAAAATTGCCACTATAAGCATATGACCCAGTACCGAAGTTTTCGGCACTCTGTAAAGATGGCTCCAGCGAACCTGAAAACGAAGCTGCCCGCATATATCTATAAAAGCAGTCAATTCTTTTGAACGAGTAAGTTTTTTCATTCCGGCGATGTTCTTATATTTTTTCTGCTCTTTTTTAATACTGTTTCTAATTTCCCTAATCTGATATCCGTGTGGATTAAATTGTTGGATTATGTCAAACTCCCATTTGGTAATATAAAAATGTGCAGCTCCTATTATTTTGCGCTCGTTATTCTCGGTAAAGTCCATTATATAATTCTTAAAGCGATTACAAAAATCTTTACCAAGGCATTCTATAAATGGGTAAATCCTGTGATAAACCCATGTGTTTAATTTTAAATATTTTTCCTTATCCTGTTTGATTTCATAAAAAAGCGGAGGTTTTAAATCTGTCAGCACTATGCGCTGCAGGAATTCGAATAGTCCGTCTTCTATTATGCCGATCCAGTTTATTTGTCTGTTACTTTCACTTTCTTCGAATTTGCCAATAACATAAGCTGCTATCATTTTGTGCGCCTGTTTATCTAACTCGGTAAGTTCTACCATGCGGATCTGGTCGTTCCATCTTTGCATGCTGGCTGCTTCATAGATTTTTAATAGTAGTGGTTTTTTTACAATAATAGTCATGGAAAATATTATAACAGATTATAGAAGTTATTTTTCAGACTTTAAAATTAGTGATAAATTATAAAATTTTTCCTTTTTCTCTATTATTAACTAAATAAGATGACTGTTATATAATTGACTGCAAGTTCAATACTTTGAAAAATGGGGTAAATTGGGATGGGAAGTTAATATGGAGTACAGAGAATTAAAATAATAGATAAGCTAAAAGAGTCACATAAAACGTTGGGTTAAAAATAATCGCAAAAATATTAAATTGTCAGAGGAGTTAATATGGATCCCAGAGTAAAAAAACTGGCTGATACACTTGTAAATTATTCCTGTAAAGTTAAAAAAAATGAAAATGTATTGATCGAATGTTTTGGCAGTTCTCCGCATGAGCTCATAAAAGAAATTGTTAGAGCAGTATATAAAACTGACGGAATACCTTTCATTAATCTGAAAGATACCAGTATTCTAAGAGAAATACTGAAAGAATGCAGCATTGAGCAATTACAATTTATGGCAAAAATCGATCTTTTGCAAATGAAAAGCATCGATGCTTATATAGGTATCAGGGCCCATGAAAACGTAAGCGAGCTTGGCGATATTGCAAGCGAAAAGATGAATCTTTACTCTAAATATTATACGGACATAGTCTCTAAAGAAAGAGTCAACAATACAAAATGGGTTGTGCTAAGATACCCTAATAATTCAATGGCTCAGCTTGCAGGCACAAGCCTTGAATCTTTCGAAGATTTTTATTTTAATGTATGCAATCTTGATCACAGCAAAATGTCAAAGGCGATGGATAAGCTGGTTGACTTGATGAATAAAACTGATGTGGTCCATATCAAAGGAAAAGACACGGATCTCTCTTTTTCAATAAAGAATATCCCTGCAATCAAATGCGCCGGGGAATTTAACATACCGGATGGTGAAGTTTTTACGGCTCCAGTTAAAAAATCTGTAAATGGTTTTATCTCTTTTAATATTCCTGCTGTTTTTCAGGGTTTTACTTATGAAAATATAAGGCTTGAATTTAAAAATGGCAAAATTATAAAAGCCAGCTCAAACAATACTGAAAGACTTAACAATGTACTTGACACTGATGCAGGTGCCAGATACATTGGAGAATTTGCCATGGGTATAAATCCTTTTATACTAAAGCCTATGAAAGATGCTTTGTTTGATGAAAAAATCATGGGGAGTTTCCATTTCACCCCTGGAAGATGCTACGAAGAAGCGACCAATAAAAATAGATCGGCAATTCACTGGGATCTCATATGTATACAGACCCCGGAGTACGGCGGGGGTGAAATTTATTTTGATAAGGCTCTTATACGAAAAGATGGAAGGTTTGTTATTGACAGCCTCAAGGAATTAAACCCTGAAAATCTCAAGTAATAAACGATAAAACGATGATTATAAAATTGCTTATTTATTTCTCTATGGTTGTGCTGGAAATGATGTCTGCACCGGTACCCAGGAAGTTTATTGCAAGAGTATCGCCCATCTTTACAGGAACAGCAACTTGAATTTTTTTAATTTCCTTTACCATTCTTTTAATCATGCCTTTGGGAGCGGCAATATTGCTTCTGACTGGAAGCCTTTTAAAAAACCTTGAATTTATCTTTACCGTTGTGGTCATAATTCTTTTTGGATCAAATATTTCATCCTGTGCAAACTTATGGCCCTTTTTGCATTGATTGCCCTTAAGAGAAATTATTCTTTTTTTTGTTGAGTCGTACTCTATTTCCAACAAGCAGCCGGTGGGGCAGGTTATGCATGTGATTTTCTTTTTCACTGATCCTGCACCTCTTTTTTAATAGAAACTTTGAGATTATCTGATGCAGTTTTTATAGTGCCTTCCTGAAATTTTTCAAACTCATCCTTAGTTATTTTTATAAATATAAGCTCCCCGGGATTTACAAATCTAATTTTTTTCTTAATGCCGATATTTGAAAATTCAATAAAAGCATTTCTAACCGGAATACTTGCCCTTATCCTGAAATTAACATCGGATTTGCCGCTGACTTTTTGAGGAACAATATAGGCTATATTTTCTCCTGCCCCTATATTTATAAGCTTTTTACATCTAATAAGCTTTTCATTCTTTCCGAGTTTTTTATTTTCCAGACTCCCGTTTAGAAAAGCCACCGCACTTTGGGCAGCCAGATATCCGTCTTCAGTTACATTGTCCACAAGGTCATTTACAAAAAGTGAATTTCCGCAGGCAAATATTCCATTTTGGGATGTATGCAGATTTTCATCTACGACTGGCCCTCCTGTTTTTGGGTCAATTTCAATTTTCCCTGTTTTTGAAAGCTCGTTTTCAGGTATCAATCCAACAGATAAAAGAAGAGTGTCACATTTTATATTTTTTGTTTTTGCCTCAACCGGTTTTAAATTTTTATCAACTGCGGCAACATTTATGGATTCAACCCTTTTATTGCCATAAATTTTTGTCACTGTATGGCTAAGATAAAGCGGTATTTCGAAATCCTCCAGACATTGTGAAATATTCCGAAGCAGTCCTGTTGAAAACGGCATCAATTCAAAAACTCCTTTGACGTTGCAGCCTTCGAGAACAAGCCTCCTTGCCATTATTAGCCCGATATCACCAGAGCCAAGGACTACAATATTTTCTCCCGGTAGGAAACCTTCAATATTTACCATTCTTTGCACAAGACCTGCAGTTAAAACTCCTGCCGGCCGTGAACCAGGAATTAAAATCTGTCCCCTTGTTCTTTCTCTGCAGCCAAGAGATAGTATGATTGCTTTGGCTGTAATTCTTTTTATGCCAAAATTCCTGCTTGAAACAATTATGTTTTTTTTGTCTTCTTTTAAATCCAGCGCCAGCGCCATTGCGTCCAGCATCACTTCAATCGAAATATTTCTTATCTTTTCAATAAACAACCGGCAGTATTCCGGGCCGGTCAGCTCACTATTAAAAATTTTAATTCCAAATCCGGCATGAATGCATTGAGGTAAAATTCCACCTAAAAAGGAGTCTCTTTCAATAAGCAAAATCTTTTCTGTACCAAGCTCTGCAGCTTTTACAGCAGCAGCCATGCCACCAGGACCGCCCCCGATCACTGCCAGGTCATATTCCGAATCACTTGAGTTTTTAATTTTATTTTCTGTCTGTTTTATCAATTTAAGCATGTAAAAATATTCTTTTTTAATTTAAAATCGAGATAAGCTTTTAAAGGATTTACTGTGATTTAAAAAATTGCATCAATTCATTACAATTTTTGCCTGGTAAGAATCTCCTCCGGATTTTGTAATTTTTTCAACAGGAATGCTTAGCTTCTTCGATAATAATTTCATCACTCTCAAAGTACAGTATCCGCCCTGGCATCTTCCCATCCCGGCTCTTGTCCTGAACTTAATTCCGTCAAGAGTTGTTGCTCCATTCTCAATTGCATTTATGACTTCTGCTTCTGAAGTCCTCTCGCATCGGCACACTATTTCTCCGTAACTGCTGTTCCTTTCAAATAATTCATGATTATTTTTGAATTTGATCTTAGCGGGTTTTGGAAAACTTTTTCTTTCCGGAACAAATTTGGTATTTTTTTCGAGCTTTAAACCAGCGTCTTTTAATTGATCGGTAATTATTTCAGATATGATAAATGCGCAGGTCAGTCCGGGTGATTGAATCCCGGCAGCATTTATAAACTTCTTATTTGCCTGGCATTGACCTATTATAAAATCATCTGTGTTTGAAATTGCTCTCAAGCCAGCGAAAGTGGTTATTGTTTTATTAAAAGGAATATTTTCAATCATCTGACCCAATTTCACTTTTACCTCGTCAAGCGATTCTTTTGTTGTTGAAAGATCATCTTTATCTGTATCCTCATAGGTTGAGCCTATAATTATATTGTTGCCTGTTGTGGGTCCTACCACCATCCCTTTGGATTTTTTGGTCTCGGGGTCAGAAATTCTCATATTCAACCTCTTAACAAGTTTACAGGCTTCGCTGTCCAGAAGATAATACTGTCCTTTTACAGCTTTTATCTCAAAAGACGAATCCCCTGTCATTTTTGCGATTTCATCTGCATAAATCCCTGCAGCATTTATGATATAATCTGCCGCAATTACTGATCCCATTTTAAAACCATAAATTGAATAATTGTTTGAGGTTGGTTGTATTTTTATGAAAAAACATTTTTTTGTTTTTTCATACTCTATTGAAATAACTTTTGAGGCGAGCATAAATCTGACAGAATTCTTTCTGGCATTCTCGTAAAGCGCAATTGCCGCTTCATATGGAGAAATTATACATGCTTCATCAGCATAGAGCCCTGCAATTACATTTCTGCTAATATTAGGTTCCAGCTTTTTCAGGGCACCGTTTTTGTTGCTGATTATCTTAAGGCCAAGCAATCCCTGGGCTTTTCCCTGTTTTAGATTTTTCTCCAGAATTTTAATCTGGCTTTCTCTGAAAACATTCAGCAGCGATCCCGTATTTTTTATAGCTATGTCAAGTTCAGCAGCATTTTTTCTAAAAAGTATATTTCCTCTATGGCACAAGCTTAGCTTTAATGAACCTTTTTCTCCTGCATATCCGGGATGTATAAGACCTGTATTTGCCTTTGTGGTCCCCCATCCTACATCAGCCTCTTTTTCAATTACCAACGTGGAAAGCTTATACTTACTCAACTGCCTTGCAATGGCGCATCCTATTATTCCAGCGCCAATTACAGCAACATCTGCCTTAATGGTACTCATTTAAATTTATAATTATTTATTTATTATTTATTTAAGCTAATGATGTCAGTAGTGTATATTGACTTTTATCCCAAGAGGAAGCGTTTCGTAAAACCATTTTGCATCTTCAAGCATCAATCTTATACAACCATGGCTTGCCGGAGTTCCGATTTTACTTGCTTCTTCAGCAATAATGTTGCCGTTTTTATCGAAAGGAACACTATGGAAAAGATAAGCGCCATAAAATCTAACCCAGTAATAAGCCCCCTCATTGAATTTTGGCACCCATGAATAATAAATTTTTTGATTGGTTGTAAATGTCCCGGTAACCGTAGGAGTTTCAGCCTTGCCTCCAGAACATCTCATGCTTCTAATCAGGTTATCCTTGTAATAAACCGAAACAAGCTGTGCGGTCAGATTCACATCAATTCTGAAATTGCCGGGATTTGAATAATCTATCGAAGCTTCCCCGTTGTTTGTGCTTGTGTTATCCGGGGTAACCCATTGCAGTGTAATTGATGATGTGCTGCTGCCTTCAGAATTTTTTACCTCACTTACAAGATTATATGTTTCATTCTGAGTTAAGTTTACTTGAGCAACATTGCTGCCCCACGTACCATTGCTGTCATCCTTACTAAAAATAATCCGGGGAGCTGGATTTCCGGTAACTTCCGCTTTTACCCTGTAATAACATATCTTGCCATCCTGGGCATATTCCGGTCCCTGAATTATGCTTAGCTTTACCGATGGTTTTTCAAGCACTTCTTCGTTGTTTTGCTGACTATTTTCTGTACTCGCGCTCTCTATAGCTGTGCCTTCCGTGGTCGTACTTTCGACGGCTGTGCTTTCAGTGCTTTTGTTGCCGTTATCAACAATGCTGTTATTGCTGCCGCCAACACTCTCACCTGAGCTCTCTTGCGCCACACTGCTTTCAGAATCCGAAACAGCGTTATTTCCGCCACTGTTTCCTTGATTGCTATTCTCAACACTTTCAATATTTTCATTGCCGGATTGTTTATTATTTGGCTGAACCGGGCCGGAACTGCATGCAGAAATAATAAGACTTAAAGATATTACAAGAATAGTTAGAATTGTTAAAACATTTAAAATTTTTAATTTATTTTTCATGAAATTCATTTTATTATTTAATCTTGCCTAATATGTTATCATATTTAAGTATAAAATATTTTTATAGTTATATATTTATAATAAAATAAATGCAATGGATTGCTTGAAATATTTTTTAAATTCTCAAAGTTTTTTGTTAATTCCATAAATTATAATAGAAACAATTGGAAAATTTAACAACATTAAAAATTTTTAATACCCGCATAGAGGCCGAGGTTTTAAGAAGCTTGCTTGAATGCAGCTGTATAAAATCCTGGATTATATCTGATGATGCAGGCAGCATGTATCCGGCACAGGCAATCGTAAATGGTGTCAGGTTAATGGTTCGGGATGAAGATTTTAAGGCAGCAAGTGAGATGCTTGCCAAAAATGAGCCCGTTTAGAATCTGATATTTAAAAGAATCTGTACAAAAAAACAATAAAATTATATAAAATATAAATCCTTATAAAAATATTTAGTCATGAATTCATTAAGGAAGGAACATGTCTAATATTTGAAATAACTTCTCTGGATATTTTTTCAATCAGGTTATTGTAAGAAACAGTCTGGGCAGATGGTTTGAATCTGG
>JAMCQQ010000166.1 GCA_023379515.1 Actinomycetota bacterium | reverse complement strand
TCAAATTAGTTGCACCAGGTCCGCTTGTAGCTAAAGCTACGCCAAAATTACCACTCGCTCTGGAATAACCTTCTGCAGCAAAAGCTGCTGCCTGTTCATGATGCATAGATATTGTTTTAATGTGTTTGCTGCTATATAGAGAGTCAATTATGTGTGCTAAAGAACCACCTACAACTTCAAAAATATAGTCAATTTCATTGTTAAAAAGAAAATCTATGATATAATCTGATATTTTCATTTTATCTTTTATTGTATTAATTAAATAATTAGTTTAATTATAAAATATTAATAATTTTTCAAAAAATTATCTAAAGTATTCTTAATATAATTTAACATGTCAAAATCTATTCCAGGGTAAACACCTATCCAGAACAGGTTATTCATAATTAAATCGGTATTTTCCAGGTCTCCAACTATTCTGCATTTAATATTTTCATATGCTGGCTGTTTTATAAGATTTCCTCCAAACAACATCCTTGTAGCAATTTTATTTTTCTCTAAATAATTAACAATTTCATTTCTGCCAAAAGGAGCAGCTTCTTTAATTAATATTGGAAAACCAAACCAGCTTACATCTGATTCTTCTTTCCATTCCGGAAGTAAAATATGCTTTTTATAATTCTTTAAAAAATTATAAAGAAAATCAAAATTGTATTTTCTTGTTTCAATGAAACTTGGAAGTTTTTTTAATTGTTCCACACCGATTGCTGCCTGCATTTCAGTTAGTTTTAAATTGTAACCTATATGAGAATAAATATACTTATGATCATACCCATAAGGAAGCTCACCAAATTTCTGAGTGAATCTTTTACCACATGTGTTGTCATGCCCGGGTTCGCACCAGCAGTCTCTTCCCCAATCCCTGAATGAATCTATTATTTTCTTTAATAATGGATCATTTGTGCATAGTGCACCACCTTCACCCATTGTGATATGGTGAGCAGGATAAAAACTATATGTTGAAATATGACCGAAAGTACCAGTATATTTATCTTTATACCTGGAACCAAGTGCATCACAATTGTCTTCTACAAACCAGAGTTTATATTTTTCAACTGCTTTCATGATTTTGTTTAAATTGGCTGGATTACCGAGTGTATGAGGTATGAAAATTACTTTAGTTTTTTCTGTTATGGCATTTTCAATATTATCAGCTTTTATGTTATAACTTCCTAACTCAACATCTATAAACACAGGGACTAAATTATTTTGAATTATTGGATTTAAAGTTGTCGGAAAACCACATGCTATCGTAATAACTTCATCCCCTGGCTTTACTTTTTTATCGCCAAGTTTGTAAGAAGTCAAAGAAGAAAGGGCAAGTAAGTTTGCCGAAGAACCTGAGTTGGTAAGACTGCAAAATTTTAACCCCAAAAAACCACTAAATTCTTTTTCAAATTCTTCTGCGAATCTTCCAGTTGTAAGCCAGAATTCGAGTGCAGAATCTACAAGACTTATTATTTCTTTTTCATTGAATACTCTTCCGGCGTAATTAATTTTTGATTGACCCGGAATGAATTTTTTATTTGAATACTGCAAATCATAATATTTTTTAACATTCTTAAAAATCTCCCGTTCTATATTTTCTGCACCCATAAACTTCATTTACTTGAAAAAATCTATATAGTAACTAATAGTTTTTTGCAGTCCGACATTTAGATCGTATTCTGATTTCCATCCTAATAAGTCTTTTGCTTTTTTTGCTGACAAATATTGATGCTTTATTTCATTAGTTGCCTCATTCAATATAACTGGTTTTAAATTACTACCCATTAGCTTAATAATTTTATTTACCAAATCAAGTACAGTAATTTGAATTTCATTACTAAAGTTAAAAGCTTCACCATGAAAACTTTTATCATCCATCTTCTCAGCAAGTAATAAATATGCCAGCACTGCATCTTCTATATAGAAATAATCTCTTATATAACTTCCATCACTTCTTATTATTGGCGGATCATTATTTAATACAGACCTTATCGTTCCGGGTATGATTCTATTAAAATTTAAATCTCCGCCGCCGTAAAAATTACCACATCTGGTAACACATACAGGAAGGTCATATGTTTCATTATAAGACTTACAAATTAAATCTGCGCAACTTTTTGAGACATCATAGGGATGCCTTCCAGTTAATGAGGTGTATTCATTATATGGTAATATTTTCTGGTCGCCATAAGCTTTATCACTTGAAGCTGCAATTATTTTTTTTATCCTTTTATTTCTCCGGCAAGCTTCAAGAACATTCCATGTTCCTTTAATATTGGTTTCAAAAGTAGAAATTGGATTATTATTGGCTATCGATACAATAGTTTGTGCTGCAAGATGAAAAACTATATCAACTTCATATTCATTTAATATTCTTTCAAGCAAAAAGTAATTTTCTATTTCTCCTTTTATAATATTTATCTTTTTATTTAAATTATCGGTATACAATTTTGAATAAGGAACCCAGTCTCTAGCCAATATTGTTATATTTGAATTTTCCTCTAATAAATATTTGGTTAACCAGGAGCCTAAAAAACCTGTAGCTCCTGTTATAAAAACATTTTTATTTTTCCAATAATTTTTTAACATAATTTTTTACTTGTATTCAATTTATCAATCCCAGATTTTCCAGGGTGCTTTACCGCTATTCCATAAATTTTCAAGTTCTGTTTTATCTCTAAGGGTATCCATCGGTTTCCAAAATCCTTTATGTTTATATGCAGAAAGTTGACCATCCGATGCTAGATTAACCATAGGTTCTCTTTCCCAATAAGTATTGTCATCTTTGATATAATTTAGAACTTCAGGTTCTAATATAAAAAACCCTCCATTTATCCACCCGCTATCCTCCAAAGGCTTCTCTTCAAATTTGATTACTTCACTTTTGTTACCTAACATAATTGAACCAAATCTACCAGGTGGACTAACAGCTGTTACCGTAGCAAATTTTTTATTTTCCTTATGAAAACTAAGTAAATCAGCAATGTTTATATTGGCTAAACCATCGCCATAGGTTAACATAAAAGATTCATTGCCTATATATTTTCCGATGCGCTTTATCCTTCCACCTGTTTGTGTCTGAATTCCTGTGTCAACTAAAGTCATCTTTATTTCTTCAGATTTACAATTATGAACTTTAATATTTCCGGTAGATAATTCAATTGTAATATCGCTGAGATGTAAAAAATAATTAGCAAAATATTCTTTAATAAGAAACCCTTTATAACCCAGACAAATTATAAACTCATTAAACCCTTGAGATGAATAAACCTTCATTATATGCCATAATATTGGCATCCCCCCTATTTCTACCATTGGTTTGGGCTTTACTTCAGTTTCTTCCGATAATCTGGTACCTAATCCGCCTGCTAAAATTACTACTTTCATTTCTAAACAATTTAATCTATGCAAAGTTTTATTTTTATTAAAGAATATATATAATATTACACAAAAATCAATAA
>JAMCQQ010000165.1 GCA_023379515.1 Actinomycetota bacterium | reverse complement strand
TTATCTGTTAACTGGTATGGGTGTCTTCGGCTTTTCTCTGCTTACTTCAGTTACCGTACTGGTTATCTCCTGTCCATGTGCTGTCGGGCTTGCTACCCCCAGCGCTATTATGGCCGGAAGCGGAAAAGGGGCAGAATATGGAATACTCTTTAAAGGTGCAGACGCAATAGAAGCAACTGCAAAAATACAGGCAGTCATTTTTGACAAGACTGGTACCTTGACCAAAGGAGAGCCTTCTGTTACTGATGTTTTGACTCTTGGCAATTTCTCTGAAAATGAAGTTTTGAGACTTGCAGCAATTGCCGAAAAGAATTCCGAACACCCGCTTGGAGAAGCCATAGTACGCGGCTCTGTTGAGCGAAACCTTATTCTGGAAGAAGTGGAGAGCTTCAATGCCATTCCCGGACATGGAGTTGAAGTCAAACTCAAAGGAAGCGAAATCCTTCTTGGCAACAGACGTCTGATGTCTGAAAGAAAGGTAAATTTGGAGAGCTTGGGATCAAAAGCGGACAATTTGGAAATCGAAGGCAAAACTGCTATGTTTGTCGCTATTGATGGTAAACCTGCGGGAATTGTTGCTGTGGCCGATACTTTGAAAGAAACATCGGCAACAGCAGTCAGGGAACTGCACCGTATGGGTATCAGAGTAGCCATGATGACCGGAGATAACAAACGTACCGCTGAAGCAATTGCACGACAGGTAGGCATTGACAGAGTTTTGGCTGAAGTTCTGCCGGGAGATAAGGCAAATGAAGTAAAAAAACTTCAGGCGGAGGGCTTAAGAATTGCAATGGTTGGTGATGGCATAAATGACGCGCCTGCTTTAGCTAAGGCTGATGTCGGGATTGCTGTTGGTTCAGGTACTGATGTAGCGAAAGAAACCGGCCATGTAATTCTGATAAAGGATGACCTGATGGATGTAATTGCTGCTTTACAGATAGGCAGGCAAACTCTGCGTCTGATAAAGCAAAATCTTTTTTGGGCCTTTGGTTATAATGCATTGTCAATTCCGATTGGCGCAGGTCTTCTTTATCCGTTCTTTGCACAAATGGTAAGTCCGGAGTTGGCTGCTCTGCTGATGGCTACAAGTTCACTTTCGGTGACTTTAAATACGCTCCGCATGAGAGGATATGTTCCGGCTATCCGCCATCATAGCAAATTACCAAAACATGGGCCGCTTCAGGGCGTAATGCCTGAAACTGTCAGCGCAAGCAGGGCAACAGATAGCAGAGTTAATAGATAGAATAGATAGGAGACATGTCATGAAAATTAACACCATAGGATTTAAAAGCGCAATTATTTATACCAGCCTGTCATTGTTGTTATCCGGAATATTTTTTGTAGTAACATTGCTGGGAAATTATAATTGGGTCACCCGTATCGGAGGATCATTCTGGATTTTTATGCTTTCCATGATTATCCTGATGCCGAGTGTTACTTCACTTGTAAAAAAAAGATATCGCGATAATTGAGCGATAATTGAAACGTGCATCTATTAAGATAGTATTCAATAACACTTGATATCGCGGGGTTGTTTGAAAAACTTTTTAAAAATAAAAATTAAAAACAGGAGGTTGATATGGAAAATTCAATAAATCAAAAAAAATCTTCAGACTCGATTGCTAAAGATCCGGTTTGCGGAATGGATGTAGACATAAATAAAGCGCCGGCCAGATCAGAATATCAGGGGAGGATATATTATTTCTGTGCTCCCGGCTGTAAGACACAGTTTGATAAAGACCCGGCAAAATATGTAACGGAACAATCGCAGAGTTCAAATAGCGGGCACAGATCCGGTCATGGCTGCTGCTTGCATTATAACCAAAAGCTAATCCCAAAATAGGAGCGTTATGGTATCACTCGGTAAAGAGAATTTATTACACGAAAAGTTAAAGGTAGCAATAAGCCTTGGAGGGGTTGTCCTTGCTGTTTTTCTTATATTCATAACCGTTGGTTTATATAACGGTATCAACGGAGCAATAGAGAATATGGTAACAAAATCCGGGGCCGATCTGTGGGTAACGTCTAAGGGATCTTCCGGTTCACTGCACAGCCCTTCGCTGTTAAACATTGCCATAGGTGAGCGTCTGAAACAGATTGATGGAGTTGATAAGGTCGCGGCTCTTATCAGGCGTCCGCTTTCCCTGACTTTGGATGGTGAGAAAGTTCTCATCAATATCAATGGGTTTGATACTGTAAGCGGGCTTGGCGGTCCCTGGAAAGTAATTGATGGATTCAATCAGCTTAAAAGCGGAGAGATAATTGTGGACAGAGTATTGGCCAGAAAATATGATCTGCAAATAGGCGGCAGCCTGAAATTGGAAGATAAACAATTCAGGATAGTTGGCATTTCGGATGAAACCTTTAATATGATATCCTACATGGTATTTGTTACCCTGGATGATGCACGTGCTTTTCTGCCGCCTGATCTTACCAACTTCTTTCTGGTAAAAGTCAGCTCTTCTGCAAATATCGATACCGTAAAAACTGCCATTACAGATACTGTACAAGAGGTCTCAGTCAGTACAAACACTGAAAATGCACAGGCTTCCAAAGATGAGACTGTCGGCGGATTTCTCCCTATTGTATTTGTCATCAGTGCCGTAGGTGTCCTTGTGGGGATAATCGTTGTCGGGTTAATGATTTACACTATGACTATTGAAAAAAGCAGGGAATATGGGGTAGTCAGGGCTCTCGGATCAACCAATGCTTACCTTTACCGCATTGTTTTATTTCAGGCTTTAGTGGTTGCTGTATCAGGGTTTGCTATTGGAGCCGCCATTTCACCGCCACTTATTTCGCTTTTGCGCTTTTTTGTTCCTGAGTTTATGGTAATTATTAAACCTCAAACAATAATCTGGACATTGGTCCTGTTTGTGGCCACCGGAATAATAGCTTCCCTGATTCCATTAAAAAGGCTGTCCCGTATTGATCCGGCAATAGTCTTCAAAGGATAGTGAATATGAAACAGTCTGTAAAAAATAATGATATAATGATAAAGATTCAGCACCTGAGCAAAGTGTATGGCACCGGCCATCTGGCAGTCAACGCCGTAAATGATGTTTCTCTTCATGTTTGCCAGGGAGAGATGGTTGCAATAATGGGACCTTCCGGCTCAGGAAAGACTACTTTGCTGCAAATGGTTGGTGCCCTGATGAAGCCGACTTCAGGTGAGGTATTTATCAGCGGCAAAAATATTGTTGCTCTGTCTGAGAAAGAGCTTCCTCATATAAGATTGGGAAATTTTGGTTTCATTTTCCAAAATCCTAATCTGCTTTCCGCACTTACCTCATTGCAAAATGTGGAGCTTGTTATGGATTTAGCTGGTCGGGGGAATAAAAAATCCAGAAAAATCGCAATCAGTTTGCTGGAGAGCTTCGGTTTAGGAGACAGGCTTTATCATAAACCCGCCAAGTTAAGCGGAGGGGAACAACAGAGAGTGGCTATTGCAAGAGCGCTGGCGAATGACCCCCCGGTCTTACTCGCCGATGAACCCACGGCTAATCTGGATTCCAAAAACGGTCATACTGTTATGGAGCTGTTACGGAAGATTTCGAAAGAGAAGGATAAAACGGTGATAGTTGTCAGCCATGATGACCGCATACGCTATGTGGTTGACAGGGTGCTTTGGCTTGAAGATGGAAGGCTCAGGGTAAAATTTTCAGATAACATTACCATCGATCCAGTGTGTCTAATGGCAGTGGAAAAAGATAAAACAATCCATAAAGTAGAATATCGTGGGGAAAATTATTTTTTCTGCACCGGGGAATGTCAAAAAGAGTTTGAAAAGATCCCCGAAAAATACCTGGAAGCAAAGATGGGATCCTGAGGCGGTTTGACATGCTACTTAAACTGCGATTTAATATCACTTTAATAAAATAATAATGCCCCTTTGGGGGATATGACATGCACAGAGAGCCTGATTGGCAAAAAGGAGACTGGGAGAATAAAAATGATTAAAAATAGAAGCTTTTTCTGGAAATTAGCAGCAATTGTAACCGTTTTACTGGCATTTATACTAACTGCCGCATGCTCGTCTAAGCCTGCAAATCAAACTGCCGGAGATACATCTGCCGATACAGTAAAGTCTGATACTGCTGCTGATACAGCAAATCCTGAAACCTCTACCGAAACCTCCACTGGCACCTCTTCTGATTCTGAGAATACGACATCTTCTTCTCTTCCAGACAGTGACATGCTGAGATCCAATTCAGACGGAGAGGTCACAATAGATGTCAAATATCTGGGTTCCAAGGATAATTTGCTATCCTTCGATATTGCGATGGACACCCATTCGGTGGACCTTGACCAGTATGATTTAGCCAAATTATCTGAATTAACGGACGATAAAGGCAATAAATATCCCGTGGTTTCCTGGGATTCAGCATCTGGAGGTCACCATCGTACCGGTAAACTCATCTTTTCCCAACCTGATATTCAGGATGAACCCAGCACCTTTATACTGATTATTCGTAATGTGGCCGGGATTGCCGAAAGAATCTTTAAATGGGAAAATTTAACTTCTAACCCTTGAAGTAATAATTAAAATATATAACACGGATATTACAAGCCGGCACTTCTTTACTTATGATTTATGCAGCTAAACTGGTGTTGCTGCAGCACATTAATCTTTCCGGCGGAAAAAACCAGTTTTGATCCCGAAACGGCAACCCCCATTTTTCTATCAATACTTCACGGATTTCATTAATGATACTGGTATCAGTTAATACATCTTTTTAAAATTGGCATTTAAATTTGCCAATAACCATGATATAATGGCAAGAAAGAAAATTTATTTGGAGTATAAAGAAATGGTAATGAAATTTAAAACAAGAATTGACAGATTTGGAAGAATTGTAATTCCAAAAAAAATCAGAAACGATTTTGGTCTTTCAGTAAATTCTGAAGTTGAAGTTGAAACAACCGTGGATAACAATATTATTGTTCATACAAGACCAGCAAAACCATTTGTTATTGATGAGGGCGGGGTGCTGGTTGTATGTTCAGAACCAACTGAACCATTTGAAAATTTTTTACAAAAAGATAGAAATAACAGAATAGAGAAAACCTTAAAGGAAATCTAATATTGAAGATTTTTTTTGATACATCAGTATTGGTGGCAGCATTTGTCAGTGCTCATCACAAACATGCAAATTGTCTGCCATGGCTTCAGAAAGTTAAGAAAAGAGAAATAGAAGGCATAATTTCTGTTCATTCTTTAATTGAAATATATTCTATACTTACAAAATTACCCTTGAGCCCAAGAATAAGCCCGGTGCTTGCGCTAAGCTTAATTAAGGAAAATATACTTGAGGATTTTGAGTTAGTTGCTTATGGCAAAAAAGATTATATTAATTTATTGGAGGAGCTTTCTAATGGTAATATTGCCGGCGGAGCAAGCTATGATGGCTTGATTATAAGTGCTGCAAAAAAAATAACTCCAGATAAGATATTGACATTAAATGTCAATGATTTTATAAGGGTTTGCCCGCAACTTGTAAGAATAATTAGCGAACCCTGATATATGAATAAATCTTATTGTTAAAATTGTTACATTTCTTATTGTTTAAATTTTTCCATTTCGTTACAATTATGCTACAAAGTTACATTGGTTGAATTTATCTGTTTATTTTATTATTTTCCGAGGGGCGGGCTTTTATAAATGGAAAAGAAAATATTTTCTGAAGGTGTAATTTCCAGGCTTTCACAGTACTTAAAATACATAGTACAGCTAAAAGGGGCTGGCAAACGTACTGTTACTTCCTTAGAAGTCTCCAGTCATACCAAAATTAACAGCGCAGAGATCAGAAGGGACCTGATATTTTTTGGACTTAGAGGAAAAAGAGGTGTTGGATTCAACATTGAAGGGCTGATCAGTTCTTTTAATAAGATATTGGGTTATAATGACAGGGTTCATATTGCGCTGGTAGGAGTAGGAAATCTCGGAAAAGCAATTTTAAATTATAAAATTCTTGACAGGTTTGGATTTAAAATAGAAGATACCTTCGATCTCTGCGCTGTTAATTTTGGTATGACTGGAGACTTCTAAGGAAGTAACAGTACGTTTGCCAGCCCCTTTTAGCTGT
>JAMCQQ010000164.1 GCA_023379515.1 Actinomycetota bacterium | reverse complement strand
ATTAATTGATATTTATTGGGTTGCAAGAACAGAACAGAGAGCTATCTTATTAGTCCACGAAACAACAAAAAACAATAAAAACAAAAACAACAAAAACAAAATAATAATGAAAAAAATAATAGTTGTAAATGAAAGCGTACATTTAATAAGACTAAAACTGCTCCAGGTTCTAACAGAGTTAAGTCTGGAATTTTTTTTTCCAATTCAAATCTACTTAACGTTCCATCGATCGAAGAGGAAGGATCTTGGAGTGTAACTTTATATGCTAAGATGTAAGAAAGAATCGACAGAGAATAAAAGTAAAAAAAGAAGTGAATGAAAAAGAGAAGAAATGATAAGAGTATCGATCTTTAAATAAAAAAAAATTCATACTATCTCCTTCCAAAGAAACATTAGAAAGAACACAAACTAACTTGGGTATCTTCGAATTAAATGAACCCAAATTGATATGTGCAATATTACATTCCAAAAGATTAGCTTTTGTTGGACCTTAAAATATGAAAAAAAATGAAATAAATACTTAATTATGGCAAAGCACATACTCTCCCAAGGTGGTAATCCTTCTAATCGGAGCATTTCCAACCAGGCTGGTTTTCTGTTGAAGGTTAATAAAGAAGTATGAACTAGAGAAGCTTCGATTTCATGCTTGGCATACCTAAATTGAAAAGAGGCCTCCCATTCTTCAACGCCAGAGTTCAACTCTTTCGAAGGGCTTATCAATATAGGATTGTTCTTATGCCTAAAAATATAAATAAGAATCGTTCGTTCAAAATATAAGGAAAAAGAGACTCTACGGAATAACAAATGAAGTTTCATACTCAGTATTTTCCGGCTTTCCAGACATAATAAGTGTCCCCACTGGGCCGGGAATTTTCCTGTCAGGTTTGAAATTTCCAAATTTTTCCCAAATTCCTACACCATTAATTAATTATTACACTCTATCTTCTCACCATGAGCGAAAATTACCTTGGGTCCTGGATAAGTTAAGAACTTCTTCAGAGTCTCCTTCAAATTGTTGTTCAAGATCAAAGTCAGGATTATTATCATCTTTTATGTTAGCTTGATTAATGACTCAAAATAAAGAAATTACCTTCGTAATCTCGACCATTTTCGGTTTCATCCGTTAAGACTTGCTCTTCCTCAGAATTCTAAAAGTTAGGGATTATGGATATGAAAAAGATTAAAATAGATAGATACCTGCGTAAACAATAAATTGGCAACTGATCTTCTTTGTTGGCTTGGAGTGATTTCTTCGAAAGAAGTTTCTTCCGCCATGAAAGTACTGAATTCTCTTTCAATAAATTCTGAACTCGCAGATAACTTTTGCTTTTTGTTGGGTCGGGTTTCAGGATCTTGAGAATTTTGTGTAGGCATAATGAAACTATTTTCTTGATTTGTGGAAAATGCAGAATCTTCGTAGTCATCATCTTCCCACCCAAACAAATTTTCTTCATCTGGAACAGACATAATACTATAAATCTAGTTTTTCAATCCATTCTGCTATGTTTTCCTTGTAGCACGTGCCAGAAAACGTGTCTAAAATCTTGAACCCAGAAGAATGCAGCTTCTTTTATCCTTTTTGCTTTTGTTTTGGTGTATAGTTTCTGCTAAAGTCAAAGATGAAAAATATGTTTCAACTCCAATTGGAATGCTTCCTTCATTTTGTGTCCACGAAGGTTTCTATACTTTTTATTGCTGAATTAATTTACTCAATTTTAAGTCCCTTCTGGATCAAAATTACATCGTTTTCGTAATGGAGATGTAACTGCAACTGTCCCAGGAAAAAAAGAAGCCCTCACTTTTACTTCTAGAAAGGATTGTAGACAACATTTAATGAATAGCCAAGCTCAGAAAAGAGATAAACAACAAGGTTATGATGGTTGGCTTGCTTTTACCTCTTGGAATTACCCTGCCGGTACTTTATTTATTCTTATTGAGCAGTATATTTTGATAACTAGAAATGAACTTTCAACTAACGGTCACTAGGTATTGGAGCGTTCGTTGGCAATTTCTCTGTCCCAGTTGAACCAAATTCCTTTCCTAATGTATTTCCCTATTCTTCTAATTACCTTTTTCCTAAATTATCACCAATAAAAGGTTCTGAAATTATATTGATATTTCATCTAATTTTTTAGGTTTTATATTTATTTACTGGTCTCCAAAATGTTGACTGGATTCCAATAGTCGACCCAACCCCAGAAGTTTTCGATATTATTCAACCAGTATTACAATATCCAAGTGACTTAGGTTATGGATGGAGTGTCAAGAGTTGGTACGTGACTATTGATTCGAACGTTTACTCATCAAGTGAAATTTATGTTAATCCAGGTAATGAAAAAGAAATCTTTAGTTAAAATCCTCCATTTTGATAATAATTTTTTATTTATTCGTACAGGAGAACAAGTGTTAGGAATTATGAAGAATATTGGACCTCAACAATGGTTTATTTTAAGTGGTAACGCTGCTGGACAATCCACCAACCTCACCGTTTCTGATGAGGAAGGCCTCACTTCGCAACCATGGGTATTAATCTTTTTCCTTGTTTTAACAATTAATACTCTATTCAAAGTACAAAATTCAAATATGTTGACAATACGAAGCCTTTATTTTTGATTTATAATTCTCTATTAATTTTTGACAATGTGGAGAAATCTAGTTTCTTTGATTTATTTTTTCATCATGGTAATAATTTATATGACTATTTCATTCTTGTTAAAATGATTTCACTTCTTTAGAAGCTCTAATTATATGAAACATTTTCCATTTTTTTCACCCATTTAAATAACTTTAGGCCTACAATACCTTGGAATGCTATGGATGTGATTCATGTGCTAATGAACCGACTGGTGCTTGTCATTTTACAAACTTACAAATATTCAATTTGCAAGGAAAGGTATTGAAAAATAATAATTTTCTTCTGTTGTTTCTGTTTTAAATCGAAGATGATGTTTTTCTATTCCTTTTTTGTTGCATTCTCATTTCCTAGAGAATTACTCCAAAATGGACCTCTCGAGCGAGTCCTAATCCAGTTTGTAATGAGAAAGCTGTCATCAATAGCGCTTCGTCTGTAGATATTTTATTTAATGCTTAAATTTTATTTATTTGTGACGAAAATATTACTGTTCTATAAATAAAAATTAATGTTCTATAAATATTATTGTCGTGGAAGAATGCTGAAAGCACTCCGCGCAAATCTAAAATATCGAGGATATTTTTGGATTTTATGAAAAAAATGCTGTGCAATTGCAAATAGGCAATGTTTCGAATAAATGAAGTCAAGTTTGATTTTTATTTCAAACATTGTTTGGATATGCAGAGTTACCGGAGCTGATAGTTTCTATTATAGTTTCCAATTAAATTCTCAGAAATTTGATGATCAATGATATTCGGTTCATTTTCGGTTGGAGGTGGATTCAATAATTTTTTGTCAATATCTAAAATAACTCTATCTCCATCTTGAGTAGGGAGCGAATAACGAAACTTTTCATCAATTTGTAACCATGTTGTTTTATGTCTCGATAAACCACTTGTAGTAACCTTTCTAAATCGATCGCCAAATGATAAAAATAAAAAAGAGAGAATTGTATTTTTGATATCATTCAATAAATCAGAACGATCGAGCGCCATCGAACCCACAGTAAATGAATCTTAATAATTAGAAGGAAAAAATGTACAAAATGATAATAATGATAATAATGATAATGATGATAATGATAATAATAATGATGATAATAATGATGATGATAATAATAATGATAATAATAATGATAATAATGACAATACAATATTCCTTCTCAATTGATAGCCACAATATTGATTCATCCTTTCTTGCAGGCAAAGAAAAATAGTTACTTTTTTTGTCTAATAATTGGTTAATCAAAGAAAAATCTTTATGGTATTCAATAGCATCAAGCTTCAAGCGATGGTAAAAATCTGCAGAATAAAGAGAGATTTGATGCACTCCAGTTGGTAATGGTAAAATATTTCCTGAAAATAACCATTTCCCAGAGACAAGTTGAAAAGTTTCGACTAGAAATTTCACTTCTGAATTTTTTTGAACAACATCATTCAAATTTCTCTTTAAATCTTCTTTTTCTAATAATTGCCATCCATCATGAAATATCTCTCCTCCAAAGTCGCTAGAACCCTTCAAAAATCAAAAAAAAGCAAGAGGAAAATAGTTCTAATGCTGGAATATCATGTCCATTAAAGAATCAAATAATAATAATTATTAATCCATAAAGTGTGTGAGATTGAGCAGAAAGGATTAAATGTGATAAAACCTGACAGCGAATCCACAAAGCAAGGCGCTTTTCATGATACTTAAATTTTG
>JAMCQQ010000163.1:1889-2717 GCA_023379515.1 Actinomycetota bacterium | reverse complement strand
CTTCTTTTGACTCCAGAGACCACATCATCTATCCTCAATAAAAGAGAACTAGCTTCAAAGGATGTTCTTAATGAAATGTAGAGAAATTTACATGATTGTCTTGGAGTTTCAAAAAATATTTATACTGATCCAAGATTAGTACCTGGTGGAGGTGCTTCAGAAATGGAAATCTCAGCAAGATTGAACTAATAAGCTAGCAAATATGAAGGAGTATAACAACTTCCTTTCCGGGCAGGTATAGAATCGTTTATTTAGTTGGCTATGCCCTTTAGATCATCCCTAAAACACTTGCCACCAACTGTGGAATGGATGTGGTCAGAATAATTACTGAGCTTCGAGCCAAACACTCTTAAAAAGGTAATTCTTTTATTGGAATTGATGGAAATGGCAAAAAGATTAATGACATGAATTCTATTAATGTTTACGAGCCAATTGCAGTAAAAATGCAGGTGATAAAAACATCTATTGAAGCTAGTTCTCTTTTATTGAGGATAGATGATGTGGTCTCTGGAGTCAAAAGAAGATAAAAAGAGAAGAAATCCGGCCCTGTAGCCTAAGAGCCTGTGTAAACCTTTGGAGATCAAAGAGATGGATGATTTATGTTGAATATAATCCTTAAGAACTATTTTTTATATAATTTATTTATTCCAACAACAATAAGTTAAAGCTTTTCACATCAACTATCAGACTTTAAATTAGGATACTCAACTTTTATATTCTATCCTTAAATCTTTTTTATTTAATCTCTCTACAAGGCACTTTCTAGAACTTCTTTCTTTTATAATATTTATCCTTCAACTGGATCAACAATCACCTTCATCATTTGTT
>JAMCQQ010000163.1:0-1819 GCA_023379515.1 Actinomycetota bacterium | reverse complement strand
TGCTACCCATATTTTTTTGCGATCAATTTCTTTCCTTGCTCTCCAAATTCTTTAGTTACTTGAGCTCCTCCTTTCAGCAATCCTCCAACAGCCTCTTCAAAAGCTTTGCCAGAAGCTTGAACTATCTCTGTATATCATAATTTTTACCTCTTGCATATTTTACAGATTTATTATCAGAATGTTATATTTTTTCATTGATTTCAGAGGTAATCTCTTTAGTTTTGGTAATGACTGGAGTTAACAAACCATTGGCGAATTCACTGCTTATTTTCATAAAATTGGTGGCTTTTAGCTTGATTTTTTGCCATTTCTCTTTAGTTTAAGGCTGTATCTCATTATTTTATTGATTTTAGGCAATATTTTAGTTGATATAGTTGCCGACGGTGGATACTCCAGTTTGTAATGCTGCTCCAATATAGTTAAAAGCTTGATTGATATATTTGCCTGATAAAGATATAACCTTTTTGATATTATCTGGATAGTATATCTGTTCTTTTATGTTTGGATAATGACTATCGATTAATTTTTGAACCTACTCATGGGTGAGTGCGTCCTCCACTTGATAAACTGGAGCTGAGGCTGCCAGCGTCTCATCAATCAAAGTAATTTGATCGTTAGCTTTTTAAAACGAGATTGCGCTGAGACCATTGTCAAAATGAGGAAAAATATAAGAAATACTATCAGCGTATTATGCTTTTATGAAAAAAGTTAGGCTATTGATCCCATAATAAAAACTTCCTAAATTTATAAAATAAACTGGACCGCCTTTGTTATTCTCGATTGCTGCTACTTTGCATGTTCCTTAATAAATCATCCAATACCTGAAGTAAATAGAGTTTTCTCTTTGTTCAACAGTCTGTGCATCACCACGTTTTATACTTCAACCAGCACCATTGCCTTTATATCATTGTTTTGCTCCTCTAGAATCTACTTTTACATTTGTATAAAATATAATAATAATTAGAATTAGAAATTCAATATGTTTGCAATAAAGACAATGCTCGGCCTTGGAAATAGTCATCAAAAATTTTTAGCAGAACATTTCTCAAAAATTTCAATCGACAACTCTCAGCCACTTCCATTAATTTATCATCTTCCCCAATCATGCGCTTTAAATTCTTAAGCAAAATAAATATTCCGATAGCTAGTATTTGAGCTTCAATCTGCAAGCTGTCTGAGTAAAATTTTTAAAATGCTAACGGTGTTAATAAAAAGTTTACGATAAAGCGAATACAAAATATAGTATATATAAGTTCTAGGGTAAATGTAAATACCAGATATGCTGAAGGTTGATCGAAAGGACAATCAATGGGCATATTAAATTGTAATCGCAATCAAATCTTATCTTTTAAGATTGCCCTCCATTGCACATCTGCTTAGAAATGCTTTGTCACCCACTTTTCAAGTACCCAGCAACAAGGATAACTGTCTAGATAATTTATTCAGGCTTATTAATGTTTTCAGCCTTCTATTCCCAAATATTAATAATGGAATCAACACGATTGGCAGATATTATATGAAAACTTATCTGTTTATGAGCGAATTCTACGCAGTTGTGAAGGAAGAAATTTTGCTAGGATATAGTTACATATAGAAGATAGTAAAAATATTTATCTAGGGATATAAGGATTGTAGTTTGAGATCATTACTTATTCTTTTGTTCAGATCCTTAACCTTCATTCTCACCCAAAAAATATATTATTTCTTGTATTTTATCCTACTTAAAATAAATTTTATTACTCATATTTTTTCCTTTGAAGTATTTGTTTAGGATAAATTATTCAGCTTTATCGCAGAAGAGTTATATCTCAGGAGTTAC
>JAMCQQ010000162.1 GCA_023379515.1 Actinomycetota bacterium | reverse complement strand
TGCAATAAGAAATATAGTTACTTCAATAAATATGGTTACCTCAACTAATAAATCCCACCAGATCGAAATGATCGTGGAAGTTATGGGGAGGGATTCGGGTTGGCTTGCAGTTTATAGCGCTTTAGCGGTCGGGGCGGATATGGTCGTTGTCCCCGAATTTGAAGTAGAGCTTGATAATATATGCAACCTCATCAGCAAGAGCGAATGCTATACCTCCCAGCTTAATGTTTCCAAAATTATCCACCTCATCATACAGTCCCTTAGCACCAGATACCTTAATTGCCTCAGATACTATGATGAGCGAGTGCATCTTGCCTCTCGCTCTGTTAGTCTTGATGAGGTTGCATATATTATCAAGCTCTACTTCAAATTCGGGGACAACGACCATATCCGCCCCGACCGCTAAAGCGCTATAAACTGCAAGCCAACCCGAATCCCTCCCCATAACTTCCACGATCATTTCGATCTGGTGGGATTTATTAGTTGAGGTAACCATATTTATTGAAGTAACTATATTTCTTATTGCAGACAGAAACCCGACGCAATACTCCGTCCCAGGGATATCATTATCAATAGTTTGCGGGATGCCGATTACTTTTAAGCCTTCCTTGGCCAACCTGGAAGCCACCGAAAGCGTATCGTTTCCGCCAAATGCAATCAGGCCCTCAAGGCCGATCTTTTTTATGTTTTTCCTTATCTTATCGAGTGCGCCCTCTACCTTAAAAGGATTTGTCCTTGAGGTACAGATTAAAGTCCCACCTGTGTTGGCAATCTCCTCCACATGGCATATGTCAAGCGGTATGATGTCACCCTCTATGAGCCCCTTCCAACCACATCTGATGCCGACAACCTCACCACCACGATTTCTGACATCAATTACAATCGCCCTTATCCCATCGTTAATAGCCGAGGAGTCTCCCCCACCAGTCAAAATACCTATCTTCATTTCCTCTCCTGTTTTTGGCAAAATTTAACATATTTTATATCATATTAATATGATAAAAAGAGGGCAATTTATGCCCTCTTTTTATTCTTAACCTTAGCTCTAGTATTGAATATTTTTACTGTTCTATCTTAATAGCCCATTCTCCATCTGCTTCTATACTCATAATATAAATCCCTGGGCTATCTATGCCTATAGCTTTATCTCCCTCAAAATTACCAATCTCATTTGCTAATAGGTCAATATAATCACCATTACTGTCTAATAATAGAACTGAAAAATTACTTTCACCTTTATGCTTCATCTCAACTTTCATTAACCCGCTGCTTAGCTCTAAAAATTGACTTATTGATTGACCTTTTCCAGATAGCTCAAGAGGAGTTTTATCTCCGGTAGAAGGCCTTGGTTGCTCAATCTTTAATGTCCAGTTTCCATCTGCTTCAATATCACAAATATATTTTCCAGAAGATTCTATGCCAAAAGCTTTAGCACCCTCATGAGAACCTATGACATTAACAAGTAAGTCAACATATTCACCTGCATTATCCATTAATGTTATTGAAAAATTAGAGCTTCCATTATGGGTCATTTTGAAAGTTACTAGGCCACTTTCAAGCTCAAATATATCTGTTGCACTTTTCCCTTTACCTTCAAGTTCATAACTTGGCAGTTCTATTGGTTCAGTTTCAGGTGTGGTTTCAGTCGTAGCTGCAATTGTTTCCTCGGTTTGGACAGCTTCCTCACTTTCTTCTGCATTTGTAGTTTCTGTTGCTTGATTTGTTGTTGTTGTTTCAGTAGTTGTCGAACTACAGGCAAGCGGAAAAATTGCCATGGCAAAGGCCACGATTAATGAAATTAATAAATGCAATTTCTTTTTGTGCATTTTTCTCCCCTTCTTACGTTTGTAATACCATTTTAACATTATGATGTGGATTAGTTGCAAAATAAAAAAAGAGGGCAACTAAACCCTCTCTATTCTAATTTTAATCTTACTGTTCTCGCTTAAGCCCAATGATTTGGCAACATAGCTGTAAATTGGTAGTCTGCCAAAATGAAATACCTTCTTGTTGTCACCATCTTCGACCCAATGATCAACATTATTCTTAGTTGATTTCTTCTTTAAGGTAACTTCAAATTTTTCTACTTTTTCAACTACTTCTTTTTTATCAATATTTTTGGTATCTGGTTTTGGCTCCATATTCTTTAGCTTTTCAGATAATTTAATCACCTCCTTGGGGGTTTCTACTTTGTCGGGGTAGAAACCAATGCTGTCAATAGATACTTCTTGTGGTTTGGTAGTTTTGGTTTCGGACATAAGAATACCTCCTATTTTTTACTTATGATCTTTTTCTTTATTGATTAATAAGGTTTTTATTTTATGATGCTATATTGGTATAAATATTTTGTTCACAAACAATTTTCTAAATTTAAAAATAGCAAAAAAACATTGGGTAATTTTTATTAAATTAACTTTGTATAATATTTGTAGTAAAATTAATGAAATATAAGTAATTTATTGAAATTTTGGACTGTTTATTTAGATAGATTATTTTTTGGAGTTTATTAAGATGAATCAAAATGAGAATTATAAAGTTAAATTAGAATCTAATATAAATAATTTAGTAAATAAAAGAAATTCAAATGCCCTTTTGATTTATATTACTGGAGACAAAAGACCAACCGATAATTTTGGTGCACAGGTTCATCCAGAAGTTTTGCCGATATTTTATGAACACCTAAAATTAATTGGTAAACAAAAAAAGATATCATTGCTCCTATACACTACTGGAGGTGCTCTTGAAACACCATGGGCATTGGTAAATTTGATTAGAGAATTCTGTTACGAGTTTGAAGTTTTAGTTCCGTTTAAAGCTTTTAGTGCTGGCACCTTAATATGTCTAGGTGCTGATGATATTTGCACCACTTCCTTGTCTTTATTTACCCCCATAGATCCAACAGGTACTTTTTTTGATGGAAAACAGAAGAAAAGTGTACAAGTTGAAAATATCGTGGAGTTTATTAATTTTGCGAAAAAAAGAATAGGTTTAAGAAGTCAAGATTGTTTAAAGGAGGTATTAAAATCTTTAGTGAGCGATACATCTCCCCAAATATTAGGTAATATACATCGAACTTATATTTTAATTAGACAATTGGTTGAAAAAATGATTTCTTTGCGCATAAAACCTATACCCTTAAAACAAAAAAATAAAATTAAAGAAAATTTGACTGAAAAACTTTATTCTCATCAACATTTAATAAACAGAAAAGAATTGGTTAAAATCGGATTTGTGAATATGATAGAGGAATTAGAAACTAGTCAAGAAAATGATCTCTTAAATATTTTCGATTATTTTTCAGCCAAAATGGAATTGATGGATGAGTTTGATCCTGCGAAAAAACTTGGATCTAACAATCAATTTATATTCAAATTGCCAAGAGCAATTATATCATCGAAAAAATTAACACATACATACTCTTCTGAATACACAATAGTAAGAGATGAAACGCAGCCGGGTTTGAATATCTTCTTAAATGTTAAAAATCTTGGATGGCAAAAGGAGGAAATTTAATATGGAATCAGATACCTCTAATATTCTTAATGACCAGCCTGAATTTAGTAGTTCAGTTTCAACACTCGAAAATCGAATCGATACGAGTGAAGAAGTCCCTAGCAATAAAAGAATTTTTATTTCCGGAGGACGTGAATATTTTTCAGTAAAAGAAGTAATAACATATAAAACAACTGAAATAAAAGTAATTGATGGTATCCCATATAGAATAAAAGGAAGCATTATTTCAAAATAATATAATGTGTCAAACCATAATTTATTTGATGAAAATCCAAGAGTAGACATAATTATTCAGGGAGATATATATCCCGAAATAGACTTCTATATTTTTAATAATTTTTCTTATAGCAAAAATCCTCATATTAATTCTATTGCACATAGAGAAAAACGCTTAGCTGTTGTTATTTCACAAACCTGTGATATTTTTGATAGCGATAATTTATTTATATGTCCCATATTTACACTTAACGAATATATAAATAGTGAAAGTAATATTAACAAAGCAAAAAGCAATGTTGGTTTAATTAAATCTAGAAAGGGTTTACTTGAAAAATTTTTTCTGGGGAATCTTAATGTACAAAGGGAAAATTATACTACTTATGATGAATTTTATATTGATCTTAAAATAATAAATACAATTGATAAATCTTTATTAAATCCAATAGAAAAAATTGCTTGCCTCTCAGACTGGGGGAGGCATCACTTATGCCATCAGTTATCATGGTTGTTTGGAAGACCAGTAGCAAACTGGACATAAATATTTATTAAAATATTTTAAATTATCTCACAAGTCCCATGTCTCCCGGCTCGAGTCTGAGGCTCTCACTTTAACCCTCACGGTCTAGTTGCTTTTCATTTCCCCGCCTTGTCCGTCTTGGTATTGACCGGTATTTAATTGTCAAAGTTCTTTAAAATAATTACTAATTAAGTAGTAATTAATTTTGGCGAAGTCTCTTACAGTTCTTAACAAAGGTCAAGAGAAATTAACAAAGAGTTTAAGAAAGATTTATAGATTGAATGTTGTAAAAAATCTTAATGAATAGATAGAAACTAATAAACCTATTATTCATTTGATATATTTTGCTCAATGGCGAATTCTTCCCATACCTGCGCTGCGTTAGTTCCCAATACAGCCCTATAACCATCATCGCCAGATACTATATTCATTAGTTCTACTCCTTCTCTTACGGTAGAGCCGTGGAAGATACTTACATAAAAATTAATAAATGCAACAAAATTATTGACTTGAAAAGGAGATTCTGAGCTAGAGACAAAAGCATTAAAAGGCATGTTTCCATTTTCATCATAATATGCTTCTTTAATAAAGTAGAAGCCTTTGCATGCAGAGATACACAACAAATAATTATTATTTAAAGCTTTACTTATTGGAATTAATGCATTT
>JAMCQQ010000161.1 GCA_023379515.1 Actinomycetota bacterium | reverse complement strand
TTTGATATGATAAATAAACGAAAAAGAAATAATAATATCTTATGCAGTTACCGATAAGTTTATTGAAGGTCTTTCAGTTCTTACCAGAAAACTTGCGCAGGTTGAAGATATTGCAATAGTTTTTTGCTGGGTAAAAATGAAAGAGAAGACGTATATTGTAGCAAGAAGCGATGATTTGAATGTTGATGTATCCAAGGTATTGGCGGCAGTAGGAGGCGGCGGGCATCCCCAGGCTTCGTCCGGCATTGCAAAGGATTTAAGTTTTAGTGAAATTGAGAGCAAAATAATTTCTTCACTGCAAAAATATATAAAACAACCTTTAACTGCAAAAGACATAATGTCCTATCCTATAAGAGTAATAAATGAGGAAGAAAGCATTTACAGCGTAAATGAGATTTTAAAAAAGTACGGTCATTCAGGAATGCCGATCGTCGATGCCAGGGGAGATCTTGTTGGGATTATTACCCGCAAAGATATAGATAAAGCTATAAAGCATGGCTTGTCACATGCTCCTGTAAAAGGCTTCAAATCTCATGGCATAATTACTGCAAATCTTAATACAACAATAGATGAAATTCAGAATCTAATGATAGAAAATGGAATAGGCAGGATACCGATAATCAATAAAGGTAAAATTGTTGGGATAGTTACCAGAAAAGATATATTAAGATATCTGCATGGACTTGCTTTACTGAAGTATCCTTTCAAACAACAGAATTATAAAAGATTATTTGATTTGTTTCCAAGGGATATTCAAAATATTTTTGAAGCGGTTTCAAACACCGCAAGAGAACTCAGATACAGAGCATATCTTGTGGGAGGAATGGTACGTGATCTAATTTTAGGTAAACAAAATTTTGATATCGATATCGTTGTGGAAGGAGACGGAATTATATTTGCCCGGAAATTGGGTGAGATACTAAATGCCCGTATTGACAGTTATGAAAAATTTAAAACTGCAGTTCTTATTTTAAAAAATGGGCAGCATATTGATATAGCTTCAGCAAGAATTGAATATTATGAAAAGCCGGCAGCACTTCCGGATGTTGAGATGGGAAGCATTAAACAGGATCTGGCCAGAAGAGACTTTACAATAAATACTTTGGTTTTATCCTTAAATAAAGATGATATAGGTTCAATTCTTGACTTCTTTGGCGGCCGTAAGGATATTGCTGCAAAAAGAATTAAAGTATTGCATAAATTAAGCTTCATAGAAGATCCCACAAGAATATTCAGAGCTGTGCGGTTTGAACAGAGACTTGGTTTTAAAATGGACAGCCAAACTGAAAAGTTGGCAATTTCTGCGATTGAAATGAATATCGTTTCCAAACTTATAGGGATCAGGATAAGAGATGAGCTCATTTCGATCTTGAGTGAAGAAAAATCATGGGAAGCTTTAAGAAGGCTTTATGAGCTTGGGGCATTGAAAAAAATTGGCATAAAAAGAGATATAACAAGTGAATTCATTTATTATATTGAAAAAATACTGAAGAAATGCTCAAATTTAGAAACTTTACTTGGAAAAAGAATTGAAAAATGGCGGCTTATAATTGCAGCGATATTTATGGGGAGCAGTATAAATTCTGTAAAACAATGGTGCTTTGAAATGAAAATTAAGAATAAAGATTCTTCGGTCATAATTGAATCTATTAAAAAGTTTGAAAATGTCAGAAAGAGCCTTTCGGAAAAAATTGCAAGTAATTCAAAATTATTTAAACTGGTACATAATTTATCGGGGGAATTATTAGCTATGATTGCCAGTGAAAGCAGCATTCATAATCACAATATCCAAAGATATTTAAAAAAACTTTCTAATATCAGATTGGAGATTACCGGAGAAAACTTAAAAAATTTAGGATACAGGCCCTCAAAAGAATTTAAAATAGTTCTCGAAAAGCTGCTGGAGCTCAAGCTGGGTGGCAGGTTAAAAACCAGAGAAGATGAGTTATCCATGGCACGGAAAATATTAAACTCCGATGAGTAATTCTTGAGTCAGCATTTAAGAAAAATTTTCAGGAAAACCAGAATTTCAATTTATAAAATAAATAAAATTTTGTGAGTAAATATTGTATATTATTTAATAAATTTGTATAATATGCAAATTATATTTATAAATATCTCGATTATAAGTAATCAAATTTGGAGTAAATATGGAGCTCGACAATAAGGTAAATGGTGAATTTGAATTAATTCATGAAGGAACAATTACAGACGTAAGAAATTTTTTTGCTTCATCATGCCATTGCGGCATACGAAAATTTAGAGAAGATTTCTGCATTTTATTCACTCCTGAACAATCAACCTGCAGCGGAACGTTTACAAAAAATAAATTTGCTGCTGCACCTGTTGTTCTAGACAAGGAACAGTTAAAAAAGAGCAGGGATATAAAGGCAATAATAATAAACAGCGGAATATCAAATGCATGTACTGGCAGCCAGGGAATTGAAAATTCTATGTTAACTGTTGAACTTGCATCAAAATATTTAAATTTAAACAAAGAGAATATTCTGGTTGCATCGACAGGAAGGATCGGTAAACAGCTTCCTATGGAGAAGATTGAAAAAGGTATAATTATTTGCAGCAGGAATCTGAACAAGCATAATGGTCATAATGCTGCCAAAGCAATACTTACAATTGACAGAAATCCAAAGGAGATTGCAGTAAAATTTAAGCAAGATGGTGCAGAAGTAGTTATAGGCGGGATAGGTAAAGGTTCGGTTATGATTGAACCAAATATGGCAACCACAATGTCATTTATAGCAACAGACATAAAAATACCAAGTGAACTTCTTGACGAAGCTTTGTTTGAGTGCGTTGACAGCACTTTTAACTGCATTTCCACGGATGGATGTCAGAGTACAAATGATATGATAATCATAATAGCTAACGGTGCGAGTGGAATAGAGATAACAGGAAAAGATGCAAAATTTGAAAATTTTAAAAGCGTTCTTTACCATGTATTGAAATCCTTGGCACTTAAAGTTGTCGAAGATGCCGAAGGAGCAACAAAAATAATTGAAATAAATGTAATAAGGACAAAAGATAAAGATGAAGCAAGAAAAATTGGTAAATTAATAGCCAATTCAATTTTATTCAAATCTGCAATGTTTGGTGAAGATCTAAATTGGGGTAGAATTGCTGCTGCAATAGGTTCAGTCCAAAACCAGATTGATCAAAATAATGTAGATATTTATTTTGAAGATTTTGCAGTAATGGAAAAAGGTCAGGCAGTGCAGTTTGACATAGAAAATGCAAACAAGCTTATGAAAAACAAGCATCT
>JAMCQQ010000160.1:7720-8706 GCA_023379515.1 Actinomycetota bacterium | reverse complement strand
ATTTGGAATTCCCCAGATAACTTTTCCCTTCCTCGATATAATTTGGAATCAAAAAATCAAGCATTTTTTCAAACATCCTGAGGAATTTCTTGGATTCATCATTAGTCATGACAAAATTAATAACTTTTTCGTGTTTGCCGTCAAGGTTTTTGAGTTCATCGAGATAATAAGGATTTGGTAAAAATCTGACATCCATAACAATATCAAGGCTTTCCTGGGGAATTCCAAATTTATATCCAAAAGAAACCAGCGAAATTTGAAACAAGCTGCTTTTTTCTTCTTCGCTCATCATCCTTTCAGCAATTTCAATCTTCAACTCCCGCGGACTTAAAGAAGTCGTATCTATAATTACGTCTGACATTTCACGCAGATAATAAAGTTTCTCTGTTTCTTTTTCAATTCCGCTTAAAATATCTCCATCCAGAACCAGCGGGTGTTTCCTTCTCGTAAGTGAAAATCTTTTTATTATTATGTTTTTTGATGCCTCAAGAAATAGTATTTTATAATTTATTTTTTGCTTCTTTAAATTTTCCAAAGTATTATAAATTTCATTAAATAAATCACCGCTTCTTAAATCTATAGCAACTGCAATCTTATTAATATCCTTATCTTTTGCTGCAAAGAATCCAATCAGATTTAGAAGCAAGCTTGCCGGCAGGTTGTCCACGCAATAATATCCTGCATCTTCAAAGTATCTAAGTGCTGCAGTTTTACCGGCTCCCGAAAGCCCTGTAATAATAATTAGTTTTCCACTATATTGTTCTTCCATATTTTTGCAGAAGCTTATTCCCTAATGCCATTATTTATAAGATTCATTAAGTGTGATTATATTCTTTAATTTTAAATTATTTTTCTTATTTATGGAAACTTATTTATGAAACTGTTAGCATCTAAAATTTCGTGATAAAAAATAAATTGATAAGCCATGATGGGTATTGAGAAAACCATTTGAAGGCTTAAGCGGGCATGGTTCCTCCTCCGGGAGG
>JAMCQQ010000160.1:0-7710 GCA_023379515.1 Actinomycetota bacterium | reverse complement strand
AGCCTGAAACTGAGCTGGCTTTTACTCGCCGGGGAAAAGCCTGCGTGTTTTTGAAATACCCATCATGGCTCTTAAAATTTTCCTTTATTGTTATCATGAAATTTTAGATGCTTCCTATGAAACTTATTTATGGAAACTATTATAGATGCTTAATGCGTCTTTATATGCGATACCTTTAATTTTTATTAAATCTTCCAGCTTGCAAGTTTTCAACTCTTCTATCGTGTTGAATTTTTCCATTACATATTTTTTCTTTTTCTCACCAATTCCTTTTATACCATCCAGTATTGAATGTGTCATATAGCTATCCCTTAATTTTTTATGATAACTTACAGCAAACCGGTGAGCTTCATCCCGCGCCCTTGTTATTATCTTCATGTAATTATTTGCAATATCAAGTTTTATCCCATTTTCAAACTTGCTGCAAAAGATTATTTCTTCCTTTTTTGCAAGGCTTATGACGTCTATCTCAGATAATTGCTCTCTTGCCATTAAACTCCTGGCAATATTAAACTGAGCTTTTCCACCGTCAACTATTATCAAATCAGGTTTTACACAGAAGCTGTCTTCAATATCAACGTGACAGTTTTCAAGATATCTCAGCCTCCGGCTGAGTATTTCTTCTATCATCGCAACGTCATCCTGACCCGTGACAGTTCTAATCTTGAAATGCCTGTAATTGTTTGCAAGCGGGCTGCCATTTACAAAAACGGCCATTGACCCAACTGCAAAGCTGCTGCCAATATTGGAGATATCAAAACATTCAATACGTTTTGGAATATTATTGAGCCCAAGTATCTCTTTTAGATTAGAAAGATCCTTATAGGCTTTGGAATAACCAATGTCCTTTTCAAACTTTTTCTTTTCAAGATATAGTGCAGCATTTCTTGCTGCCATCTCAATAATTTTTTTCTTTTCGCCAATCTTCGGAACTTTTATTTCTATTTTTTTATCCTTGGATTCCGAAAGCCATTTTGAAATCAGTTCCATATCTTCTATCTCAAAAGGTATAAAAATTTTGGAAGGCACGTTGTCAATATCTATATAAAAGCTTTTTAAAAAACCGGCCATTATTTCATTTTCTGTTATAAATTTGCAGTTTGAAATTATAAAATTATTTATCGCCGACAGTTCGCCTTCCTTATAGCTAAACAAGCTTACTGCAGCCATCTCAGCAGTTTCATCTTTTGAAATCGAAAGGATTTCCCATGTATCTTCACTGCTTAAAAAAATTTTCTGGTTTACATGAAGTTCATTTATCCATTCGATTTTTTCCTTTAAAAGTGCAGCATATTCAAATTCTTTATTTGAAGCATGCCGTATCATCTCTGCTTTCATGCTCTCAATAATAGTCTTGTCACTGCCTTTTAAAAACATCTTGATATAATCAACATTGCGTCTGTACGCTTCCCCGGTAATTTTTTCCGCGCAGGGCGCAGAGCATAAATTTATATGGTAATTTAAGCAAACTGCACCTTTAACCTTGCCGGGCTTACTCTTTTTGCAGTCTCTTAATTGAAAAATCTTACGTAAAGTACCCAGGATTTCTTTAACTGGTTTTACATTGGTATAAGGCCCGAAATATTTTGCACCCTTTAAGTTTCTGTTTCTGGTCATAAAGACCCTGGGAAATTTTTCATTTTCGGTTATCGCAATATAGGGATATGATTTGTCATCTTTCAGAGAAACATTATATTTGGGCCTGTTCTTTTTAATAAGATTACTCTCGAGCACAAGCGCTTCCACTTCATTGTCTGTGACAACATAGTCTATAGAGCTTATTTTACCCGTAAAAAAGGAGATAGGATGGTTAATATAACTGACAGAATCATTATTCTGAAAATAGCTTTTAACTCTGTCCCGAAGATTTTGCGCTTTCCCAACATAAATTACTCTGCTTCTGGAATCTTTGAAAATGTAAACACCAGGTTGCTTGGGCAGAATAGGCAAAATATTTGTGATATTGGGTTTAATTGTTTCTTTCTCAATAGTTTGCTTTATGGAATTGTCTGTCTTTATATCCATTATTTTCCTTAAGAACCTTTTTTAAGAATTTACCTGTGTAAGAAGCACTGCTTAGAGTGATTTCCTCAGGTGTACCTGCAGCAATAATCTGTCCGCCTTTTTCCCCGCCTTCGGGACCTAAATCAATTATGTAATCGGCAGATTTAATAACTTCAAGGTTATGCTCGATTATCACCACAGTATTACCGGCATCAACGAGCTTATTTAGAATCTTTAATAACTTATTGATATCATCAAAATGGAGCCCGGTGGTTGGTTCATCCAGTAAATACATGGTATTACCTGTACTTTTTCTGGATAACTCTGTGGAAAGTTTAACCCTTTGAGCCTCACCCCCCGATAGTGTTGTCGAGGACTGGCCCAATTTTATATACCCCAGCCCAACATCGTTAATCAGTTCCAATTTTCTGCTTATTCTGGGAATATTCTTGAAAAAGTTCATGGCTTCTTCAACATTCATGTTCAAAACTTCATCTATATTCTTATCCTTGTATTTGATTTCAAGGGTTTCTCTGTTGTACCTCTTGCCTTTGCAAACTTCGCAGGGAACATAAACATCCGGAAGGAAATGCATTTCTATTTTTATTTCTCCGTCACCGCTGCAGGCTTCGCATCTTCCGCCCTTGACATTAAAGCTAAACCTTCCGGGCTTGTAACCTCTCATCCGGGCATCATTCGTTCTGGAAAACAACTCCCTTATATAACCAAAGACACCGGTATAAGTTGCAGGATTTGAGCGCGGGGTTCTGCCTATCGGTGACTGATCTATTACTATTACCTTGTCCAGGTTTTTATAATCAATTATTTTATCATGTCTCCCGGCATGCTCATTGGATCTCATAAGCAGGTTTGAAAGAGCGGGATACAATATCTCATTAATAAGAGTACTTTTGCCTGAACCTGAAACACCTGTTATTGAAACCAGCTTGCCAAGCGGGATTTCAACATCAATATTTTTTAAGTTATGCTCTCTGGCACCTTTGATTATGATACTTTTTCCGTTTCCATACCTCCTGCTTTCAGGAACCGGGATAAATTTTTTCCCTGAAAGGTATTTGCCGGTAATTGATTTTTCGCATTGCAATATATCCTTCAGTCTGCCATTGAACACTATCTCTCCACCATGAATACCTGCACCTGGTCCTATGTCAACAATATGATCCGCTGAACGCATTGTCTCTTCGTCATGCTCAATTACAACTATAGTATTGCCAAGATCACGCAATCGCTTCAATGCACTTATCAGTTTATTGTTATCCTTCTGGTGCAGCCCTATGCTTGGTTCATCCAATATATATAAAACTCCAACAAGTCCTGAGCCTATCTGGGTCGCCAACCTTATTCTCTGGGATTCACCACCCGAAAGTGTTCCGGCCTGTCTGTCCAGCGTGAGATAATTCAGTCCCACGTCTTTCAAGAAGCTTAGCCTTTCAATTATTTCCTTAATAAGCCGCTCTCCAATAATCCTTTCCCTGTCAGAAAGTTGAAGATTTTTCAGCCAAACGATTGCATCTTCAATTGTCAGCAGACAATAATCTGCGATCGAAAATCCATTTATCCTTACAGCAAGACTTTCAGGCCTCAGCCTTTTGCCATTGCAACTACTGCATGGAATTTCATTCAGCATCCGTTCAATCCTATCTCTCTGAAATTCAGATTCGGTTTCTATATATCTCCTGCTTAAATTATTGGCAAGACCCTCAAATTTTAGCCAGTAGTATCTTACTTCTCCTTTGTGATTGCGGTATCTTACCTTTATTTTTTCACCGTTGGTTCCATAAAGAATCAGCTTTTTTACTCTGTCATCAAGCTCCTCGAAAGGAGTTTCAAGGTTAAAGTCATATTGTTCTGCCATACTTCTCATAAGCTGAGAATAATAATTTGAATAATTCATATTAAAAAATGGAATTGCACCCTCATTTACGGAGAGTTCGGGATATTCTACAATTAAGCCCGGATCTATTTCTTTTTTTATTCCAAGACCGCTGCATTCCCTGCATGCACCATAAGGACTGTTAAATGAAAACATGCGTGGAGACAATTCTTCAAAGCTTATCCCGCAATCAATACAGGTAAAATTTTCTGAAAAACTTAATACTTCGCTGGTGTCCAGAAGCTCGATATGCACAATTCCGGCACTTTCTCTTAGTGAAACCTCGATATCTTCAGTAAGTCTTTTTCTAATATCAGGCTTTATTTTCAACCTGTCTATAATAATTTCAATTTCATGCTTTTTATTTTTATCTATATTTATTTCGGGATTATCAGAAAGATCATAAATCTCGCCGTCAACTCTGATCCTCATATAACCTTCTTTTTTGATAGACTCAAAAGTTTTCAGATATTCACCTTTTCTGCCCCTTACTACAGGTGCAAGAATTTGAAACTTAGTGTCCGGCGGCAAATCCATTATTTTATCAACAATCTGATCTACCGTTTGTTTTGTTATTGGTTTTCCGCACACATAACAATAAGGCACCCCTATTCTCGCATACAGAACCCTTAAATAATCATATATTTCAGTTATTGTTCCCACTGTTGATCTGGGATTTTTTGAAACCCCTTTTTGATTTATTGAAACCGCAGGGGAAAGCCCCTCAATAAGATCAACATCTGGCTTATCCATCTGACCAAGGAACTGCCTCGCATATGATGAAAGAGATTCTACATACCTTCTCTGGCCTTCTGCATAAATTGTGTCAAAAGCAAGTGAGGATTTTCCGGATCCGCTTACTCCCGTGAAAACAATAAATTTATTTCTCGGAATCCTGAGGTTTATATTTTTTAAATTATGTTCTCTTGCGCCTTTTATTATTATTTCAGTTTTCATATTAGTTTTTCTGCCCTAAATAGCCGATTTCAGCTATTTTGAATATTTGCTATATTTTTAATCTTTTTTATTTCATCTCTTATAAAAGCAGCTTTTTCAAAATCAAGTTCCTGTGCCGCCATATGCATCTCTTCTTCCAAGCCACTTATTATATTATCTATTTTGGAGAAATCCATATCCAACAATCTGTCGCTGCCGAAAGCTGCTCTTTCTTTTACTGAGAATTCCTTTTTAGCTGTTTTTTTTGATTTAATACCGCTTGCATACAGGATATCAGAAATGCTTTTGATTATCGTTGTGGGTATAATATTATGCTCCTTATTATACTCTATCTGTAACTTCCTCCTTCTGTTCGTTTCGTCCACAGCATTTCGCATGGAATTTGTTATATTATCCGCATACATCAAAACCATCCCATTTATATTTCTTGAAGCTCGTCCGATTGTCTGGATCAAAGATATTTCAGATCTTAAAAACCCTTCCTTATCAGCGTCGAGTATTGCAACCAACGAAACTTCAGGTAAATCAAGCCCCTCCCGTAAAAGATTAATCCCCACAAGAACATCAAATTCTCCGCTTCTCAAGCCTCTCAGTATCTCAATTCTTTCAATTGTATCGATAGTCGAATGAAGGTATCTTACCCTTAAATTTTTACCTGCGAGATAGTCTGCCAGATCTTCGGCCATTTTTTTTGTCAGTGTGGTTATCAGGACCCTCTCATTTCTTGCAACTCTTATTTTAATCTCATCTATCAAATCTTCTATCTGACCTTTGGTTGGCTTTATGACAACTTCGGGATCAATAAGACCGGTTGGTCTGATTATCTGCTCCACAACCTGCAAGCTCACCTTTCTTTCGAACTGGCCTGGGGTCGCAGATGTAAAAATGACCCTCTTAACCTTTTGCAGGAATTCTTCAATACGAAGGGGCCTGTTGTCAAGTGCAGAAGGAAGTCTGAAGCCATAATCAACAAGAGTTTGCTTTCTGGATCTGTCTCCTTCATACATACCTCTTATCTGGGGCATTGCTATATGAGATTCATCAATAACAGTCATAAAATCATCCGGGAAAAAATCAATAAGAGTATTGGGTGTTTCTCCGGGCTGCTTGCCAAGAATGTGCCTTGAATAATTTTCAATACCACCACAAAAACCCAACTCTGCTATCATCTCCATATCATATCTGGTTCTGGACTGGAGTCTTTGAGCTTCAAGCAGCTTTCCTTCCTTTTTAAAATGCTTAAGCCTGTCATTTAGCTCTTCCTCGATAGTTGTTAAAGCTCTTTGAACCCATTCTGCAGTTGCAAGAAAATGAGTTGCGGGAGAGACTACTGCGACATCAAGTTCACTGTAAATTTCTCCGGAAACGGGATTAAATTCAAGAATTCTTTCAACATCGTCGCCAAAGAGCTGGACCCGAAGTGCCTTTTCCTGATAAGCAGGATAGATTTCAAAAGTATCACCCTTAACTCTGAAATTACCCTGGGTAAAATCATATTCATTACGCTCATATTTTACACTGACAAGATTTTTAATTAACCTTTCTCTTTGATATTCCTCGCCCCTTTTTATAAAAATCCTCTGCTTCTCGTACTCTACAGGAGACCCAAGGTTATATATGCAGGACACGCTTGCAACAACAATTACATCATTTCTCATAAAGAGCGAGTTAGTTGTTGAAAGCCTGAGCTTTTCAATCTCTTCATTTATTGAAGTATCTTTTTCAATATACATATCTTTGCTGGGAATATATGCTTCGGGCTGATAATAGTCATAGTAACTTACAAAGTATTCCACTGCATTGTTTGGAAAAAATTCCCTGAACTCACTGCATAATTGGGCGGCAAGCGTCTTATTTGGTGCAAGCACAAGTGTTGGAAGCTGGATATTTTTTATGACATTTGCTACCGTATAAGTCTTGCCTGAACCAGTCACCCCAAGAAGTGTCTGAAATTTATAATTGTTCCTTAAACCATTCGTTAACTGTTCTATGGCATTATCCTGATCTCCCTGAGGGTGGTAGTTAGAAATTATTTTAAATTTATTCTGATTTTTAAAAATTAAGTTCATGCTGTATAAATTTTTTATTTTAATTTTATTTCCGGGATTATTGCATTGACCCTGTTATATAAATATTCTACAGATTTGTCATTGCGAATTTCGAAATTCACAAGTTTTTTTATAATTTTTATATGCTGGCCCTCAATCCTTAATTTAATATCTTTATCTGAAAAGTGCTTATTTTTTAACTTCAGAAAATCATCTCTTCTTTTTCTATCTGCTTTTACCCAGATTATATAGTCGCATAACTTGTACAAATTACTGCTAAATAATATCGCAGCATCAATAATTATGCATTTTTTATCTCTGTTGGCCTTTATAATTTTTTGAATTTCCTGCTCTATCAAGCCAAACATCAAATTATTCAGCCTATCAAGTTCCTTTTTTGAAGAAAATACTTTTTCGGCCAGAAGCTTGTAATTAACTGCTCCATCAAAACTGCAAACATCTTCTCCAAAACACTGTACCAGTTCCAGTTTCACATTTTGATTTTTGCAGTATATCTCTTTTGCAACTTTATCAACATCAATCAAGTGTGTGTCGCCAATTTGCTTTTTTAAATATCTGCCGACAGTGCTTTTTCCTGATGCAGTTTTTCCAGTAATTCCTAAAATAACCAGCTTATCCATTTATTTAACAATATTTATGAATAATTTTTATTTAAAGAATACAAAATATTTATTATATCTGACAACAGAATTATATAACAAAAGCAACATAAAATAATTGTTTAAGTCAGGGAAAAATATGGATTTATTTGTTTTGAAGAAAAAAGTGAAGAAGAAAAAGGCGTAG
>JAMCQQ010000159.1 GCA_023379515.1 Actinomycetota bacterium | reverse complement strand
ACCAGAAGCAGCTTAATGCTGCACGTAAATAATACATAGTTAATCTGGTTTTTTTTAATTTTCTTGGTTTATATTCTTCAAGCAGTGTCCTTATACGGGCATAATAGGATTTTGGCTCATAAATGGTCGACAATACTTTTTGATAGCCGTTAATAAGCTCTTCGGTGTCCATTGTCGGAATAAAATTTAAACCTGATGTGTTGGTGTTATTTCCAGAAGTTCTCTTGAGCAGTCTGCCTGTATCTTTAAGCCTTTGATATAATCTCGTCTTCGGAAGTGCTGTAAGAACACTGACCATTGCAGTAACTATTCCGCTCTTCTGTATGAAGTCGATCTGTCTCTGGAATATTGATGTTTTATCGTTGTCAAATCCGACAATAAATCCGCCCTGGACCTCCAACCCCATATTTTGAATTGTTTTAATTGAACTTGTCAGGTCCCTGTCTTTATTTTGAAACTTGCCGCATTCTTCAAGACTCTCAGTATCAGGAGTTTCAATCCCGATAAAAACTGAAGTAAAACCAGCTTCAACCATCAGTTTCATGAGTTCCTTGTCATCAGCGATGTTGATTGATACCTGTGTATTGAAAGTGAAAGGATGATGGTTTTTTTCCTGCCATTTGATAATAGCCGGAAGATATGTCTTCTTTAATTTTGCTTTATTTCCAATAAGATTGTCGTCCACAAAGAATACTCCGGCATGCCATCCTTTCTGACGTAAAGATTCCAGCTCGTTTATCAGCTGTTCCGGAGTTTTTAATCTCGGGATCCTGCCATTTAACTGTACTACATCACAAAACTCACAATTAAAAGGGCAGCCCCGGGATAGCTGCACACACATTGAATTATATCTTGGCAGTTTTACAAGGTCCCAGGCAGGTACGGCTGCTCTGGTTATATCCGGAAAACTGTTGGCAATATACATCTTCTTCAACGACGAATTTTTAATATCGGAAATAAAGCTGTCAAATATTTCCTCTACTTCACCAAGTACCATATGGTCCACTTCAGGAAATTCTTCATAACCTGTAGTAAATAAGGGTCCGCCCGCAACTACAGGTTTGCCTAATTTTTTAGCTCTGCTTATAACTCTCTTTGCAGAGTCTTTCTGAACGATCATGGCACTTATAAAAACATAATCTGCCCATTTTATCTGTTCATCCTTTAAAATCTCACAATTCATATCAACAAGCTTTTTTTCCCATTCATCCGGCAGCATTGATCCTATTGTCATCAGACCGAGCGGAGGGAATGAAGCCACCTTTCCAAGAAGCCCCAAAACCCTTTTAAAGCTCCAGAATGTATTTTCGTAGTCCGGATAGACCAGTAATATTTTCATTAAATCAACCCCATCAGTTTTATAAATTTATTTCTCATTTAAAATTTTTTTATCCGATTACTTCTGTTATTTTAATACCTGGCTTCTGTGGTCAAATTCATGACCTTATAAGCTGTTTTAAAAAACAATATAAATATTCTTTACCTTTATAAACGATAATAATGATTTTTTGTTTTAAATAAAACAAAAAAAAGTTGTATCTGTGCCGTTTTTTTATTAAGATTATGTCCCGCTTTTGCATTTATCCGGTATTTAAAGCATATCAGTCATTTGTAATTATTTGTTCCGGTTTTTTGTGCACTCATCAAGGCGGATATGCAGCTGTTCCCATTCCTGCATCCTGGCATCAAGTTCTTTTTTCTGCTTTGCATATCTGATAAATAAAGAATGGTCTTCGTGTACTTTATAAGAAAATTCAGGGTGTGACATCTGCAGTGATAATCCTTCCAATTCGCTTTCGAGCCGGCTGACAGTGTTTTCACATTCTTTGATCTGGTTTGTTATTTTACGGAGAGTCTTATAATATTCTTTATTTTGCACATAGCGTTCTTTGCCTGATGAATCAAGCCGGTTATTATCTGTAAAGCTGTTTTGTCTTTGTTTGGTTTCAAGCAGACGCAATGAATCAATTTTTTTCTTTTTAAGAAAATCATTGATATCTCCTGTAAATTCTATTATTCCATGGTTCTTAAACTCATAAACCTTATTTATTAAACCGTTTAAAAAATCTCTGTCGTGTGAAACCAATATCATAGTGCCGGTATAATTCAGCAGAGCTTGTTTCAATACATCTTTGGAACGCATATCAAGATGGTTGGTGGGTTCATCAAGAATCAGAAGGTTAAAAGGTTCAAGCAGCAGTTTTATCAGCGCCAGCCTTGATCTCTCTCCGCCTGACAATACTTTTACCTTTTTGTCTATATCATCACTCTTAAATAAGAAGGCTCCCAGCAATGCCCTTATTCTGATTCTTGCTTCTCCGGCAGCAACCTTGTCGATCGTTTCAAATATGCTTATTTCTTCATTAAGCAATTCGTCCTGATTTTGAGCAAAATAACCTGTCTTTACGTTATTGCCGATTTTAAGATTTCCGGTAAAATCCAAATCATTAACAAGTATCCGCGATAATGTAGTTTTACCTTCTCCGTTTCTGCCGACAAATGCGATCCTTTCACCTCTTTTGACAAATAAATTCAGATTTTCAAGCACTGTTTTTTCACCATAATTTTTTGAAAGACCGTTGACATCAATGACTATATTGCCTGAACGGGGAGCAGCAGGGAATCTGATATGAATTGAAGACATATCTTCTTCATCTACTTCGATACGGTCAATTTTTTCAAGCTGTTTTATGCGTGACTGTACCTGTATTGCCTTAGTGGGTTTATATCTGAACCGTTCAATGAATTTATTCGTATCCGCAATTAATTTTTGCTGGTTTTTATATGCAGCCAGCTGCTGCTGTCTGCGCTCTCTTCTTAATACCATATATTGTGAGTAGGGAACCTTATAGTCGTAAACTTTGCCCATCGAAATTTCAATTGTCCGGTTAGTAAGGTTGTCCAAAAAAGTTCTGTCATGCGAAATTATTACAACTGCACCATGGTAATCCGATAAAAATTCTTCGATCCATTGTATTGATTCGATATCCAGATGGTTTGTCGGTTCATCAAGAAGAAGTAAATCAGGATGCTGAAGGAGGATTTTTGAAAGTTCTATCCGCATACGCCAGCCGCCGCTGAACTCCTGAGTTTTTCTTGACAGATCGGTAAGCTCGAACCCAAGTCCGCATAATGTTTTTTCAATCTGTTCATTTATTTTTGATGCACCCAATATTTCAATTTTTGCGGTCAGATCAGATATTTTATCGATGAGTTCCAGATATTCAGCGGAATAATAATCAGTCCTGTCTGCAATTTCGTTTTGCAGCTGTCGAATTTTGTTTTCATATTCGAGAATTTGAGAAAATGCTGTTTTTACTTCATTAAAAAGTGTTCTTCCGTCAGTGTGTTTCATTTGCTGGGGAAGATATCCGATGGTCAGATCACCGGGTTTTTCAATTATGCCTCTGTCAGGTATCTGCAGTCCGGTTATGATTTTAAGCAATGTTGTTTTTCCGGCACCATTATTTCCGACCAGACCAATTCTGTCTTTCGGTCTGATTAGGAACGAAATATCGTTTAGCAATATTCGGTCAGCAAAACTCAGATTAATATGGTTAATTGATATCATGATTTGTTTTAATTATTCAAATTATTAACATTCTATAGAGGCAAATATTCAGGCATAAAATTACATTAAATTTCAAAGAATTACAATGCCGGTTAATTTTTAAAAATGCATATGGTTTTTCTGCAGATTACTTTGTTTCGTTGAAGATTATTTTTAGTTTGTCCAGATATCGTTTCATATTGATCCCGGGCCCAATAACACCTTTCCACGGATCACCCATTTTTTCTATGCGTGAAAAAATATTTCTGATATTAAAATCGCCGGGGCTTAAATTGCTGTCAAGCTCCTCCCAGAGAAGCGGTGTTGAAACAGGGGCTCCTTTTCTGGGCCTGATGCAGTACGGAGCCGCAACGGTCTGGCCGGTCCTGTTCTGATAACAATCAAGGTACACCTTTCCATGTCTTTTATCGGGAGAACGATCAAGACTGGTCAGATCAGGTAATCGGCTGTTTATTATTGCTGCAATAATTTTCATAAAATCCAGCGACTGTTCAAAGGTATATTTAGCATCAAGGGGAATATAAATATGGATTCCTTTTGATCCCGAAGTCTTGCAATACGCTTTTATTTCTGTTTCTTTAAAAAGCTTTCCCGCTTCAATGGCGACTCTGACTACTGTTTTAAAATTTACATCGAGGGGGTCAAGATCGAGTATTGCAAAATCAGGTTTTTCAAGACTTGTGACTTTGGAGCTCCAGGGATGAATGTCAATACATCCAAGATTAACCATATACAGAAGTGAGTTGAGATCCCTGCAGATCAGATAATTAGTGTATTCTTTTTTTGATTCCGAATATACTTTTTGTGTATGAAGCCAGTCAGGCAGTCCATAGTCTATATCCTTCTGATAAAAGCATTCACCCGATATGCCATCCGGACAGCGGTTCAAAGATTGCAGCCTGTCTTTTATATAAGGAAGAATAAAAGTAGAAATTTTTTTATAATATTCAAATAGGTCATTTTTTGTATATTTTTCATCGGGCCAGAAGACCTTATCCGGATTGGTTAAAGTGACCCTTACTTTGGACGAGGCTGGGTCCGTATCATTTTTATTACTGGTATCATTACCGGTATTTTCAATAATAATATTTTCAGGCTGTTCAAAAAACACATCTTCTGCTTTTTTATCAATTCTCAGTCCGATATATACCGGCTGTCTCATAAGTTTTTCACCGGTCCACTCGGCAAATTCCACTTCAGCTACGAGCGAAGGTAAAACCCAGTGCGGATTGAGGATTGTTTTTGGAATAGTTTTAAAAGGCATTTTTTCTGTCTTCAATTTAAACAGCTTAAAATACAAATCGTCGATTTCTTTTTCATCCAGGCCTCCACCCACCTGTCCGGTAAAAATAAGCTCATCATTATTATAGACGCCTGTTATAAGTGAACCTATCTTTTGTCTTAATCCCCTGGGATCGGTATAACCGCAAATGATTACTTCCTGTCTTATCCTGGATTTTATTTTAAGCCATTTCCTGCTTCTTATGCCGGGTTCATAAACACTGTCCTTTTTTTTTGCCATTATGCCTTCGAGGCCGTTTTGTAAAGCGATTTTGAAAAAATCATTTCCGCTGTTTTCAATATAGTCGCTCAATCTGATGTTGTCTGTTTCACTGTTCAGAATCTTATTGCCGGGTTTTATTATTTCCTTAAGAATCTTTTTTCTTATAACGAGTTCTACATCAAGAAGACTGTATTCTTTCAGGAAAAGCAGGTCGAAAATATAATAAACAAGAGAACCTTTTCCTGTTCTCAGATATTGCTGAAGCAGCCGGAAGTCCGATTTTCCATTGCTGTCAAGCACAACTATTTCTCCGTCAAAAACTGCATTACCCAGCTTCATTTCTTCCAAAGATTTTACTACAGATTCAAAACGTTTGTTAAAGGAAATGTCGTTTCTTGAATAAAGAAGAACCTTTTCGTTTTTTATTTCCGCCAGGGCTCTGTAACCATCCCATTTTATTTCATATAGCCATTGATCGCTGTCAAATGGCTCTTTTACAAGGGTTGCAAGCATTGGTTTTAAATGTGGAATTAAACGGGATTTTTTTACCCCCGGCAGCTTATTTAAATCACTTTCAGGAAGGATTAAATAATTTTTTTTTTATCTTCGGACGGAGCTTTAACTAAGGATATGTCAGTGTCTGCTGCAAATTTGTCGTTTTTTTTGATAAAAAGCCAATCTTTTACAGAAGCTTTTTTCAATCTGACCAGAGCAAATTCACCCTTCATAAAATTGCCTTCCAGGATAAAGGTCAGATGACCTTTATCAACTCCTTCCCTTAGCAGTTCTGAGTTTTTTTCTCTGTTTTCGATTCCCGGTACATGGTATGTCCCCCTGTCCCAGATATATACCCGGCCTGCGCCATAGTTGCCTTCAGGGATTGTACCCTCGAATTCTTTATATTCAAGAGGATGATCTTCTACCATTACTGCAAGTTTTTTTTCTTCGGGATTTATTGTAGGGCCCTTTGGTATTGCCCAGCTTTTGAGAACTCCGTCAAGTTCAAGCCGCAGGTCAAAATGCAGATGGCTTGCGTAGTGCTTATGGATTACGAATTCAAGCTTTTTACCATTATCGTTTTCCTGCTTATTATCTGAAGCTGCTGTCTTGAATGTGCCGGATATTTCAATATTTTCCTTGTATTTATCGGCATCGGGCTCGGGTGTTTTTTTAAAGTTTCTTTTCTTTTTATAGTTTTCAAGAGACATTTTTCTTTTTCTTAGCTTCCTCAAGACTCAATTTTAATTTTTCCATCAGATCTACCACTTTCCCGGGTTTTTCAGTCTCCTGTGCTTCTTTAATCGAAATTTTACCGGTCTTTGCTTTTTCCTCAATCGCTTTTTTAATTTCTTCGGAATATGTATCTGAAA
>JAMCQQ010000158.1 GCA_023379515.1 Actinomycetota bacterium | reverse complement strand
TGCTTTTATCACTTTTCCTTCAGTTCCTTCTTTTGTTACTTATTTTTATTATTTTCTTCATAATTTAATAAAATTATATAAGATTTTAATAGATTTAATCAAAATATTAATATATTTTTAATAAATTTTTAATAAATAGTAGTAAATTGAAGTAGAATTAATATATAATTTATAAATAAATTAATTAAAAAAATAATAAATTTTAATTAATAATAAATATTATCAATTATTCAAATCATTTCTACCCATTTGCCGAGTATGGTTAACCTGGAAAATTTTCGTTCATATACAAAATTGCCCAAGGGTGTATATATATTGTTTTTGGCAGGCATTATTAATTCTGCAGGGAATTTTGTTTACCCGTTTCTTGCATTATTCCTCACTTTGAAGCTGGGATATAGTGAAAATAATGCCGGTCTGGTGCTGACAATAATAATTGCAGCTGAAGGATTGGGTCGTCTGGTTGGAGGTAAGCTTGCAGACTGGATCGGAAGAAAAATAATAATAATCATCCTCAGTTTTCTTGGTTCTGTCTGTTATCTGGTAATTGTATTTTTGGGTATTTCACCGTTTGCAGTATATTTAATTGTTCTGGCAGGTTTTTTGAAAACAGGGGCAATGCCTGCAATGAATGCTCTGGTTATCGATGTAACTACCAGAAAGAACAGAAATGATGCTTTTTCACTGATATATCTTGGTCAAAATCTTGGTTTTGCAATAGGTCCGTTGGTAGCAGGATTTTTGTTTGTGAATCATTTAATGCTTATTTTCGTTGTGGATGCCATAACAACAATCCTGGCAATGGTTCCAATTATAATTCTGCTCAAAGAACCATCAAAGTCCATAGAAGGTTTCAATGTAATAGGGGGCCAGGTCAATGAGGAAAGCGAGCGTTCTGAAGCGGGAAGCACTGTCAGAATATTTTTTAAAAAACCCGTTCTTGTAGGATATGCATTTATTTCGATCATATTATCATTTGTTTATGCTCAATCTACCTTTGGTCTGCCGCTTTACTTAAATCAGATTTTTAATCAAGGAGGTCCGAAAATTTACGGCTCTCTCATGACGGTAAATGCAATCATTGTAATAGCATTTACGCTGATATTGATCTCAATATTTAAGCGATTTAATCCTCTTTTAAATATAAGCATAGCGGGTATTTTGTTTGCCGTGGGCTTTGGATTGCTTTTTTATTCAAAATTGTACTTTTTATTTATAATCTCAACCATTATATGGACATTTGGAGAAATAATTAATTCGGTCAGCTCCAATGTACTGATAGCAAATTATTCTCCGGCCAATCACAGAGGGAGATTCAATGCAATAATATTTTTCATAAGTGGTGCCGGATTTGCAATCAGTCCGTGGCTCATGGGTTTATATATAAGACACTTTGGGCTGGAAAATACATGGCCCTTTATTTTTGCCGTTTCAATTTTTGCTTCCTTATTAATATTGTTCCTGTTGCTTTATGAAAAGTTAAAAAATAGGTGAAGTTAGTAAACATAATCTGTAATATTTGAATTCAAAATAAAATTGATAATTGGGATTAAAAAGCATAAAATAATTATATGAAATATTTTTATAGATATTACTTAAAATTTTAATTATTTATATGTAGTCAGGACGGGAAGAATGAACGATTTAAATAAAGATACAGATTTAAATAAGGATGTATATAAAAAAAGAGGATATGGTGGGAAGCTTATCGTTTTTGGAGCCATAATTGGTGTTTGTCTTATAATTGCAGCCGGTATAGGATCATTTACTTTTTATAAGGTAAGAACCGGAAATGAAACCTTAACAGTTACGGGTTCGGTTAAACAGAAGGTAACGTCAGATCTGGTTAAATGGACAGGCACTTTTCAGAGAAATATTCCGCAGGAGGATCTCAAAAATGGCTATTCCCAGATGAAGGCTGATGAATCTTTAGTGCTGAAATTCTTCAAAGATAATGGTTTTGAGGAAAGTATGGTGCGAATAACACCAGTATTTATGGAAGCGCCATTTCAATATGACCCAAATGCTCCCAAAGAATATATATTGAGACAAAATGTGGAAATTCAGTCAAATGAAATACAAAAAATTACTTCAATGGCGAAAAACACCCAGATATTGATTGATCAGGGAGTGATCTACTCTACGAATTCACTTGAATATTATTATACAAAATTGCCTGAGCTCAGAATTACCTTACTCAAGGATGCTGTTTCTGATGCCAAAATGAGAGCGCAGAAAATTGCTGAAAGTACAGGTTTGCAGGTAGGTTCCATAAAATCGGCAAACGCAGGTGTTGTACAGGTACTGCAGGTTAATTCAACAGATATATCGGATTACGGGGCTTACGACACAAGCACAATCGAAAAAGAAGTAATGGTTATAGTCACAGCAATATTTAATCTGAAATAAATTTATCTTTTATAAGTTCAAGTTTATCTTCATCTCTGACATCATAAGTTCTGCCTTTCCAGTATACCCCCGCAGAATGTTTTGACAATACAGCGGAATATATGGAAATCAATATCAGATAAATCATCGAAACGGGTTGAAGAAAAATATCTATGAATCGATGTTTAAATCTAATTGTCAAAATTACTTTTAATACCAGTAAAATAATTATTTGGACGCATATGGTATTTATTATTATTTGGGGCCAATTAAAAATCAAGATACCCAGAGGGAGCAGGATGAACGGCGCCAGGAACAATAAAAAAACCATGATTGTGACCAAGCCCTGCATTAAAATGCTGTAATCAAATGCTGCCGCCAGAACCTTTGCATATCCTTTAATAACTTCGTCAAAATTGTGATACATTCTGCAGTAAAAGTTATCATTTCCTAT
>JAMCQQ010000157.1 GCA_023379515.1 Actinomycetota bacterium | reverse complement strand
TGCAAGGCTTTTCTTTCATTATCTTTTAGATTTATTTTTTTTAATTTCTGCTGAGTAGGCATTTTTTAAAACTTTTATCTTAAACTATGTTTTTAATTACTTTTTATTTTACCATAAATTCATTGCTATTTTCCTTTTGAGTAACGGATTTCCATTACATCCTGTAAAATATCCTCTTCCAATACTTTAATATCCTTGAAAGCAGATTGTGTCTCCCTGATTGCAACTCGGGAGGAATTCTGAATGATAATATCTCCATTTGCATTTTCAAGGAAAATGATTTTATCGCCCTCTTTGATATTTAGTTTACGACGTATTTCAACTGGAACAGTTATTTGTCCATTAGAAGATATTTTTGCCAGATTCATAACCAACACCTCAATTCTTTAGATTTCAAGTTTTCTTTAGTTTTATTATATGCTACTTAAACTAAATTGACAACATCCTGAGAAGAACTTTATCAAGATAAAAAATTTTTATAAAGATATTTATTTAAAGTTCCTTTTCAATCGTGGGAATCCGAAGAGGAAATTATGCAACTTTCGGCATAGCCTGAAGCATTTTTATAGATTCTCTCCATTTCATCCATGAAGTTTTTATCAGAGCGCCAGAACGCAAAAGATCCTAAGCGTTTGGGAAGAGCCGCATGTAATCTAACGGGGGTAGCACTACTTACGGGCATAGCAAGGGCAGAATTTTGCTCCCAGAATCCGTTACGATCTAATGGCAGAGGTTCCGGATCGATTTTTGATTTTTCGCCTGTAATTTCCCCGGTTGCATCTCCAGTTACATCCCCGGTTGCACTGCTGTCCTGAAGTGCATTTAAAAATTCTTCCCGCTCCATGCCGCGCAGCTTAAAAAGCAGGAAAGGATCTTTATCAAAAGCTTCTGCCATAAGATAGAAGACAGCGACAATGTGCTTGCAGGGATTGGACCAGTCGGGACATGAGCAATCGGTTTCCAAATCTTTCTGCCTTTGAGGAAACAGTGATAGCCCAGCTTTTTTAAATACCGATTCAATTTCTTGCGGCATCTCATTGCCAAGCAGTTGAGCAGCAAAAATAGGCTTTTCTATAATCCTGGCTATGATCTGATGCCATTGTTTTTCAGTAAAAGTTTTAAGTTTAATGGAAATCTGGTAAGCTTCTGAGCAGGACCCCTGTACCTCTGCACAAACACTGCCCTTATCGATATCAAGACTTGCTACCTGACCCAGGCGGGCATAGGAACGCCCGCGGGAAAGTCTGGCGCCAATATTGAAACTTTCAAGTGTGCAAGTCCAGAGTTTGCCCCACCACTTATCAGTAAAAGAACCGCGCTTGCTCTGCGCTTTAATACCGCCTTTTACCTCTTTGGGATTTGACGGTTCATACCAATCGTAATATTCGTAATAATCGTAACGTCGGCTCATATCTACTCTCCTAAAGCTTCGCTTCCAAGCCTTATTAATTTACTTAAATCTTCATTGGACAGTTCACTCAGCCACTGCTCGCCACTGCCGATAACCTGATTGGCAATGCCAGTCTTTTTTTCAATCATCTCATCAATCCGTTCTTCTAGGGTGCCCGCAACAATAAACTTATGAACTTGAACATTTTTTGTCTGGCCAATCCTGAAAGCTCGGTCAGTAGCCTGATTCTCAACTGCCGGATTCCACCAGCGGTCATAATGTATCACATAATTGGCGCGGGTTAGCGTCAAACCAGTTCCACCGGCTTTGAGGGATAGAATAAAAATATGAGGGGCATTTTCATCATTCTGGAAACGCTCCACCATTTCATCTCGCTTCTTTTTGCTTGTACCTCCATACAGCAGGAAAACTTCCTCTGCAAAAAGATCCTGCAAATACTGCGCCAATATGCTGCCCATCTCAGCAAATTGAGTAAAAACAAGTGTACGTTCTTTTAATTCCCGGGTTTCAAGAAGCATATCCTCTAGTCTTTGCAGTTTACCGGATCTATCTGCAATTGAGGAATTATCTTTTGCAAACTGAGCTGGGTGATTACAAACCTGTTTTAATTTCATAAGTGTGGCAAGAACAAGTCCCCGTCTGTTAATACCTTCAGCCTGTTCAATCTGTTTGAGCATCTCATCAACAACTGCCTTGTAGAGAGACGCCTGTTCTTTAGTCAGGTTGCAGTAATCTTTCATTTCCATCTTCTCCGGTAAATCAGAAATAATGGATTTGTCCGTTTTTAGGCGACGCAAAATAAAGGGACCTGTCAGCGCTTTAAGTTTGTTTACTGCATCAGGATTACTATATACCTGAATGGGTTTGTAAAAGTTGTTTTTAAATGAGTTTTGACTGCCCAGAAGTCCGGGGTTTAAAAATTCCATCAATGACCAGATATCACCTATATGGTTTTCCACAGGTGTGCCAGTTAGCGCTATCCGATAATCTGAAGGTAAAGATCGCGCAGCTTTTGACTGAGCGGTTTCAGGGTTTTTTATGTTCTGTGCTTCGTCCATAATAACACCTGCCCACTTGACTTCCCTTAAGAAATCAATGTCGCGCTGCAGCAACCCGTAACTGGAAATGACTATGGTGTAGTCCTGAGCAGCTTTTTTAAAAGCTTCCTTTTTCTGCCTGTCACTGCCGTGATGTACCAAAACTTTAAGTTCAGGAGTAAAAAACTCCGCTTCTTTGCGCTAGTTATTTATTACAGTAGTCGGGCAGACCACCAGTACCGGTCTTGTTTCGCTGTCTGCACGTTCTCTCTGAAGCAAGGCCAGAGTCTGCACTGTTTTACCCAGACCCATATCATCAGCAAGACATGCTCACAGTCCCCATTGACGAAGAAATGCCAACCAGGAAAAACCATGTTTCTGGTAAAGCCTGAGTTTTCCTTTAAATCCATGTGGTTGAGGCAGTGGGCTGAACTCAACTCGTCCCGTTAATTTATCCAACAGATCATTTAACCAGCCTTTAGTTTCGACTACATCAACTGACAGCCCCGCAACCTGTTTGCCTGCACCAAGAGCAATAGCCAGTAACTGGCGAGCTGAAATTTTCTGATCTTTTTGTTTTTCAAGCAAAAGGATTGCAGAGTGAATCTGTTCCTAGTTGATTTGTGTCCATTGGCCTCGAAGTTTTACTAAAGGCGCTTTTAAATTTGCCAGAAATTTCAACTCTTCAAGGCTTAGCTCGTCACTGCCAAGTGATGCTGTGTAATCAAATTCTATCATGGAATTCAGTGTCAGAATACCTTCTCCTCCCTGCATTTGCGGACTTTTGGCTTTTACTTTTAGTCCCAGACGTTTTATCGTACCACGCCCGACCCACCACGAAGGCAGCAGCACCATAAAATCGGAAGCCCGCAGAGCCTCTGAATATTCCTTCAGAAAATTTAATGCTCCATTTGAATCCAGGTCAAAACCGCCTGGGTTCTTTTCTTTTAAACTTGCTGCAATATAAGGACACAGTCCGGAAGCCTGTCCAAGCGCCATCAGTATAAACTCTATCAGTGAACCTTTAAACTTCTGTAATTGTTTTAGTACCTTAGAGCTTTTTTCCCAGAGCTCTGCCACAGGCAGGCTCAGGCTCTGGTCATCTTTGGGCTGCAGCAAATAATCTAAGCGCCATTTATCTTCATCTTCCTGAGGTTCCGAGAGACGAAAGCAGAATTTAAAGGGTGAACGGGTAATTAAATCAACGGGCCGGCTCCAGTCTGTTAACTGTTTTGAAAAGCTGTAAATTTCCTGCTTGTCAGCCCACATAACTTGTGCATTTTCAGCAGTCAATGCAGCAGTCCAGGCATCATGCAGACTATCGTGCTTTTTGCAGTTATTCTTCAAAGGATCAGCACTTCGAATAATGGCATCAATACTTTTTGCAAGTAACATATTAAGAACTATATGGGCCAGCACATCAGGTGCTTTTTCTGTATCATTATTTAAGCAACGGCAAACAGCAGGCATAGCGGCAGAAAGTTTTTCGAGCTGCTTATCGGTGGCATCGCAAGGTATGGGCAGCCAGCGGGCTTCCCAACTACCACAGTGTTGAAGCAGCGTTGGCAGAAAATTCTCTTGTGCTACAAGGTTAAGGGCTATTTTAAGAAGTTTGCCTGTCCAGATGATCGAACTGCCAAAAATAACCTGACTTTCAGCAATATTACCGCCTTCAGCAATCGATGTAAGCTCAAGTGCCTCTTCTATCTTTAAAGGTCTGGCTAAGACTGAAAAGGACTTTAGGCAAACTTTTTTCTTTTTATCAGGTTCTGCTCCGATTAATGGTGATGAAGGCACCGGTATGTTTCCATATGATGGAAGCCAAACAGTAAGAAATTCTGCATTGCTTTTAAGCACTTTTATGTCAGGATCAATTGCTTTAACAGCAGTTTGTAAATCCTTAATAGCGCCGACCTGGCTTCCTTCACTCCAAATATAAGGAATGCCATTTAAAATTGAAATGTGTAGTGCTATCATCAATAATTTAATTACTTCAGAAGATATTTAAACAGGCTCATTCAGTATAAAGCTTCAGTAGCCTTTAAGTGTAATCTTCATAGTGTTACCAATTTTGATATTGCTCTAAAAAAGAATACCAGGGCATATAAGTAACAGAGCCAAAATATTTCCCGGCCTCAGCACCTGAATATAATAAAAGACCGCCAGCCTTATATCCAATATGTACCTGGTATTCCTTCTCTTTTTCAATAAGATTTTTTATTTTTTCAACCATAACAGGACGAGCTGTTTGGTTATATTTAATTTCTGCAAAAAGGATTTGCTGATTTTTACGATCTTCTAAAATAAGATCTGCTTCGTGTCCCAAACTACTTCTAAAATAAAATAATTTATGATCCTTCTTTAGATGCTGGATAGCTTTATAGATTTCTGCAATTAAATAATTCTCAAATATTGGTCCACAGAGAGGTCCTTTTTCTAACATTTCCAGTGTTCTTATTCCTGTCAAATAGCATACAAGTCCAGTATCCCAGAAATAAACTTTCGGGCGTTTTACAATTCTTTTACCCAGATTATGAAAGTACGGTTCAATAGAAAATACAATATAACTTGCTTCTAAAATAGAAAACCAAGACTGGATAGTTTTATAATTTACACCCAGATCATTAGCAAAGCTGGTGGCATTAAACTCTTGGCCTGTTTTTGCTGCCAGTAAATTGATAAATTTTTGGAAATCTTTCAGGTTTTCAATATTACTAAGAGCTCTGACATCACGCTCAATATAATTTTGGATATAGCTTTCAAACCATTCGTAAACACCATCGTATCCTCTAATAACCAATTCCGGATAGCTGCCGTAGAGTATTTGTTTAGACCTCTGTTCTCCTGGAATCTCTAAATACTGAAAAGGAAGAAGAGACATATTTCCGGTGCGTCCAGCCAGGGTTTCTGTAATTTCTCTGATCATATGAAACTGACTTGAACTGGTTAAGATAAATTTTCCGTAATTTTGACGATCTTTATCAATCAATAATTTTATATAATTAAATAGCTGTGGAACACGCTGTACCTCATCAAAAATAACCTTATTATTATATTTCTCGAAAAAGTTCTGCGGATCACTTAAAAAATCTTCTACATTTTGGAGTCTGTCAAAGGTAATATAATGAAATTTATTTTTGAGATACTCTTTTAGCATAGTTGATTTCCCGGACTGGCGTGGACCTGTAATAGTGATTGCCGGGAATAACATTAAATATCGATCGAGTATTTTTTCTGACTGACGAGGTAAGTACATAACATGATAATATCATACAAATTAGTATTGTCAATACTAAATTGGCACAGAAAAATTAGCCTGTTGACAAGAATAACTCAATAATTAAGTTTAATTTCTTTAATTACTAATTCGGAAAAGGGATAATGTTTTATATTTTTTGTAATTAGTATTAAACCATATGCAATGGCTGTGGCCGCAATAATTACATCACTGGTAGCTAATGTCTTCCCTTTTTGAACATAATTTTGCTTTAATTTGCCACCCAATCTAGCGATCTCTCTGGTTACTTCAAAATAATAAAGGCTTTCAATAAATCTATCAGTTTTCTCCTTTTCTTTATCCTTCATTCCTGTATAAGTTTCAGTAATATTTATACAGCAGCAACCAACGATGTCGCCTCGATTCCCAATATCCTCAAGATAGGAATTTACTTTTTTGTCACCACGCAAGTGATCGATTATTGTGGTTGTATCCAATAAATATTCAGCCATTATATTATTTCCTTAAGTCTCTTTTCGTCTTCTTCCCGCAGGCTTCTCACCCAGCTATCTACTCCTTTTTTAAATTCAGGATGATCTTTATCGTCCCAAGCTCCGGCTGTTTCCTTTACAGCATTGATAAAGTTTAAACGTTTTATTTCTTTTATTACAGCTTGAGTTATAAACCAGCTGCGTTTTCTTTTCCCTGAAAGCCTATCTATCTCTTCTACTAATTCCTCTGACACCACAACGTGAGTTCTTTTTTTTGTATCCATATTAATAATTTTGTTAATTAATAATTACATATCTTATGTTAACATATTATGGGATATTTTCAATAAGTAAAAAACAAAAATAGTTTACAGAGATACTGCAATAAGCAAGATTGTGAAAACAAAAAAGGCAACTTTAATCGATGCAGAAAGAAAAATTCTATTTTTCTTGACAAATATATTAATATTATTAATATATTATTAATATATTAATAAGTTAACCCAATTTTTTGGAAGGATAATATATCAAATGGAGAAAGAAAGAACATCGGTGCTGCTTGAAAAAGATATTATGTTAAAATTAAAGGCTTTATCCAGAAATACAAATAAATCCACAACATCTTTAATACAGGAAGCGATCACAGAGTTTGTGGCTCAAAGAATTCCTAAAAAGAAGATTTGTATTATTGGTATCGTGGATAGTAAAGATCCTCATTTTGCTGAAAAAGATGAAGAATTTTTAGAAAAATCGGGATTTGGAGAAGATTAATGGAAGTTATTATTGACACTAGTGCCATTGTTGGTCTTGTAGATAAGGGCTGCCAATATCATGACAGAATATCAGATATTATTAAAAAAACAGACCTTACTCTGATCATACCTTCCCCGGTAATTCCTGAAGTTTGCTATATGTTAAATAAAAAATTTGGACCTGCTATTGAAATAAAATTTCTTGAAGAAATAATATCTGTAAATCTCCAAGTTGAAATTCTGAAATTTCCTGACATTCCGAGAATAACCGAAATTTTGAAAAAATATAAATCTTTAAACATCGGATTTGTAGATGGTTCAATAGTTGCCATTGCAGAAAGGCTAAAGATTAATCAAATTTTGACCCTGGATAATAAACATTTCAGTTCCATGATCCCTGTAGGATTTGATTATTTTGAAATACTTGGGATTTAAAGAATAGTTATCCTGTTATTTTCCGTAAATCTGATTTGCAAACAGCAATATCTTATCTGTGTATGTTGCACCTGGTGCCCATCTGCCATTTAAGAATCCAATTGTCGTATTACCGGTATATCTCCAGTGCGTGGTTCCCGAATGCCTTGGATCATAAGTTATGCTGCAGTATTGATTTATATGATTTGGATAGTAATACCATGCAAGATGTGCATAATGTGCAATAATACCCAGCTCTTCAGTTGCAAAACTGTTCCCGGGCACTCCTCCACCCGTAGCGCCCAGTCCCACAAAGTTATTCTGATTAGCTTTTACATCACCGGTAAATTCAAGGAACCCGGTTTCATGAACCATTTGAGCCCAAGCAATATCTGCCCTTAAATTGAACATTTTGCCATACTGGATATAGATTGGTGCCAATCTTCTTGCCCATTCAACTTTGGTTGAGCCTCTGTTGACAAATATGCTGACAAGCTGATCAACCGTTACTTCATAATATCCAACCACACTGGTGCCGTTGGTAATAATCGAAGTGTTTAAGGGATATTGCTGCTGTACAACCACCTGGTTGACTGTAACAGAAGCAGTTGATTCTGACGAAGCCAAGCCCTTATCATCCTTTACAATGAGTTTTACTATATAATTTCCTGGAGTGCCATAAGCATGTGTTGGTTTTGCTCCGGTACCTGTGCTGCCGTCACCAAAATTCCAAATATATTCTGCAACTGTACCATCCAAGTCAGATGAAGCAGATCCGTCGAATGTAATATTTACTCCTGCATCACCACTATAGGGACCGCCTGCTTTTGCGGTTGGAGGATTATTTGCCGGTGCAGTCGTCTCAGCAGTTGCAACTGTCTCCGTAGTCGAAGTTGTTGTAGTGGTTGTAGTGTCAGTAGTATCAGTTGTTATAACTGTATTTGCTTCCTGAGTAATCTCAGCAGTTGCAGTTACTGTAGTAGATGAAAGATTTTTATCATCTACTACAGTAAGTTCAATAGTATAAGTGCCAGCTGTCTGGAATGTATGTGACGGATTTACTCCGCTGCCACTTGCGCCATCGCCATAATCCCACAGGTAATTTTTAATTGAACCGTCGCTATCGGTAGATTTTGAACCATCGAAGGTAGTACTCTGTCCCACCTTACCGGTATAAGGTCCACCTGCATTTGCGGTTGGTGCTAAATTTGTTGAATCATTGCTTAATTGAGCAGCTTCAGCTTCTATTACCACTGAAGCAGCACTTTCGGTTGAAAATGCTCCCTTATCATCCTTTACAGTTAATTTTATATTATAGGTGCCGGCAGTACTAAAAGTATGTGTTGGCTTTTGTCCCGTTACAGCTGTACTGTTATCGCCAAAATCCCATGAGTATTCCGATATGGTGGCATCGCTATCGGTAGATTTTGAACCATCAAAGGTAATGCTTTGTCCCACAGTACCGGTATAAGGCCCACCGGCATTTGCCACGGGATTACTGTTTATCGTCACTTTTATCTTGTCTATGGATTCCAATCCATTGGATAATGATATTTTTAAAGCCACATCATAAACTCCTGGGGCCTCGTAGATATGTTTAATAACTGCAGTGCTTACAGTGTCATCATAGGTACCATCCCCATTCCAGTCCCATGAATAGCTGACGCTAATATCTCCGGTAACCTGGATTATGCTTGACGATGCATCGAATGCAAGATTTTGACCGATATTTCCTTCTTTATCCTGCCCGGCATTTGCAGTAACCGAAACCGTCACTGGTTGGCTGCCAGAATTGATTCCCTGAATTATCTGATTTGCAAATAATATTATCTTATCAGTATAGGTTGACCCGGGTGCCCATCTGCCATTTAAAAATCCTACCGTTGTATTCCCTGTATAATTCATATGCCCCGTACCAAAATGTCTTGGATCATATGTATTATTGCAGAATTCATTTATATGATCCGGATAGTAATACCATCCGAGGTGTGCAAAATGAGCTATTACACCCAGCTCCTCACTGGCAAAGCTGTTTCCGGGAACTCCTCCGCCCGTAGCGCCGATTCCGGCAAAGTTATTCTGCTCCGGTTTTACGTCTCCGGTATACTCAAGAAATGCGGTTTCATGTGCCATTTGAGCCCAGACTATTTCAGCTCGCATATTAAATATCTTTGCATATTTGATATAAAGTGGTGCAAGCCTTGCAGCTCTATCCAGTTTAGTTGAATTTCTATC
>JAMCQQ010000156.1 GCA_023379515.1 Actinomycetota bacterium | reverse complement strand
GAATCATTAGGTTCATTTTAATATTCTTTTGCTGATTCATTTTACCGATAAAACAAGTATAAGCTGAGTATTATCAAGAAGATACTGATTAATTTTATAGTGCTAAGTGTTTCATTCAAGAAGATTAAAGAAAGAATTATAATAATTAAAAAATTCAAGGCGACCAGTATTGGATATGCAATAGTTACATTAGTTTTATTAAGGGCCATCAGAAAAATTAAAGGGGCTACTGTAAACATAATTATTGCTATCAAAACAACTGGAGATTTGATAAAAGATATTGCTGAGGATAAAAATGAACCTAATGATTCAAACGAAAGGCGAGATTGGTTTAAGCGGTACTTAAAGATAAACACACTACCGGCGTTGAAAAAAGCACTGAATAATATTAGCAATATACTCCGTAGTGTTAAACTCATATATTTAGTTGTTAGTTATATTTATCATATTTTCGATAATATAGCGAGGTCTGTGTCTTGACTCATCAAAGGTACGCCAAATATACTCACCTAAAATTCCTAAAATCAGCATCTGCACACCACCAAGGATAAAAACAGCAATAAGAACCAATGCCCACCCCTCAATAAAATGATGGTTAAAAATCCGGGAATAAAAAATAACAAAAGCGTAAATAAACCCAATCAAAGCTGTAATTATGCCTACCACACTAGCGTAACGAATAGGGATATCGCTGAATGACAATACGGAATCAAGCACTAATTTTACTTTTTGGGACAAGGTCCATTTTGGTTTTCCTAAATATCTTTTTTCCTTAATATAGTAAACTGAGCCCTGAGGAAATCCTAGCCAAGATAGAATCATGAAAACTGAGGAATGTTTTTCCGGGATTTTTTTAAATTCATTGATAACCACGCGGTCTGCTAAAAACACATCGGCTCCCAATGAAAACACCGCTAAAGTTGTTAAAAAGTTAATCAGCTGATAATAAAAGCGGGAAAGTAGCAAGTTAAGTTTACCTTCACCTTCTCGTTTTTCTCTTACACCCCATACAATTTTTGCCCCTTTTTTCCACTTATTGATAAGAAGCGGAATGATTTTTGGTGGGTCTTGTAAATCGGAAGCCATAACAATGGCTGCTGATCCTTTACAACAAGTAAGTCCGGCAGTGATGGCGCTATGGCTGCCGAAGTTTCTGGCAAAACGGATTACTTTAATACGATGGTCATGATTAGCAAGCGTTTTAAGATAGGCATAAGTATTATCAGTAGAATAATCGTCAATAAAAATAAGTTCGAATTTATCATTAATTTTTTTAATGACTTTATCTATCTTACGATAAAGAAATGGTAAATTTTCCACTTCATTATAAGTAGGAAAAATCAAGGAAATCATATCTTCTTATATACTTTTGCCGGATTACCAAAAGCGACCGATCCATCTGGTATATTGTTGATAACATTGCTACCTAAACCAATAAGCGTTCCTTTCCCGATTTTTATTCTCTCTTTGATGTTAGTTCCGGAACCAATATAGCAGTTATCAGCTAGCTCGCAATACCCGGAAATGGTCACATTTGCTCCGATCATACAATAATCATCAACTTTTGTGTCGTGTGTAATAACAGTGTTGGGTAAAACTACCACGTGATTACCAATTTTTACACCGGTAGAAATAACCACATTAGCCATTATTACAGTATTTTTACCGATTATGGCGTCAGTAGCTAATCTTGCACTTGGATCGATAATTGTAGCAAGTTTTGATAATTTTTTTTTAAATTTACCTATAATATTTTTTCTGCGGTTAAATGTTTGAGGATTTCCGGGAATTGCAAGCAGATAACTTCTTGGATATTCATTGCTTAAAAAAGTAACCGGGCAGATTGGGATATTATGAAATTTCTTTCCCCAAAGTTTTTTATCGTCATCGAGAAAACCAATAACTTTCCAAGTAGGCTTAAACTTATTAATTTCTATTATTGAAATTAAAATTTCCCTTGAATTACCGCCAAAAGGGAAAAGTAGAATTTTTTTCATAAATTAACCGCTATTTTTAAACTTAGATATCGTATTGACAATATATTTGATGTCTTTGTGAGTAATCTCAGCGTATAGTGGAAGCAAAACAGTATTATTTCTAGTGATTTCGCTATTAGCTAAAGACCAACCCATATTTTTATAAGGGGTTTCTTCATGGGTATTCATAATTCCCCGTCGTGTAGCAACCCCTTTATTTAAAAGATACTGCATAAAACTTTTTTGATTAATTCTGGCATCAATTTTTATTGGGTAACTTTGCCAATTAGGTTTTATATTGTCTTGTATGTTAGTTATGCTAATCCAAGGAATTTTTTTTAATAACAAAGAATAATATTGAGCAAGTTCTCTTCGCTTTTTTAAAATTTTCCCAATTTTATTAAGTTGTTCAATACCTATTGCTGCCTGAATATCAGTCATGCGAAAGTTAAAGCCAAGACCGGGATATGTTTCAAAAATTACTTCTTTAGATTCATGGCGTGTTGTATCAGGTACGTTCATATAATGCTGTCTGAGTAGTCTTACTTTTTCACTATAATTAATATTGTCGGTTGTAATCATGCCTCCATCTCCGCAAGTTACGAGTTTTCGGGGATGAAAACTAAAACAGGCAATATCGCCATGAGGTTTGCCGATTTTTTCATAAGATTTACCGTTATTAAAAGAAATTTCGCTCCCGATAGCGCAGGCAGCGTCTTCAATAACCGGTAGATTATACTTTTTTGCTAAACTAATAATTAATTTAAGATCGCAGGGAAAACCCATTTGATGAACTACAAGAATTGCTGCCACTCTTTTATTGC
>JAMCQQ010000155.1 GCA_023379515.1 Actinomycetota bacterium | reverse complement strand
TATATTAATACCCTTGTCAACTTCATCTACTCCAAGATGTTCTCCGATCACATTTTTCCAATCCATTTTTCCGCCGGCATACCAAATGACTTTTCCTAAATCCTCTTTTTTATATCTTTCTTTATGAAATTCCGATCCTTTTGCAAAATAAATCTTTGGCGAAACTATTCCTATTTTTAAATCCTCGCTAGCTGCTTTTACCAGTTCGCCGATTAAATTGACATCCAAAATAGTATCGTTATTTAAAATTACAACGTAATCTGCGTTTTTTGAAATCGCATATTTTATCCCCAAATTATGCCCTCCAGAAAATCCAAGATTTTTACTATTAAAAATTAATTTTAAAGAGATATCTTTTAAAAAATTTTCTTTTAACTCAAGTTTTTCTTCTGAAGCATTGTCAATAACTACTACATTTAAATCTATTTTGTCCGTTTTTAAATTATTTATCGACTCTAAGCATTCTATAGTGTCTTTAGAATTATTGTAGTTAATAATGGAGACAAAAACCTTTTTCATTTATCAGAAACCGAAAGATTTAAATATTATAAATTTTCTTGGTAATTTTTCTTATACCTCTTTTAAGCGGATTTTTCATCGAGCCGATTTTTTCTTTTGCCAACCAATACAAGATGTCTTTCCCCGCGCTTCTTATTTCTTTTTCCGTATCATCCAAAAAATTCTCCTTATCATACTGCTTAAATCCTCCCTTTTCCCAAATAAAAGCAAATACAATAAAGTGATAAGTGCTCATAAGAAGAGCCAGCATAAGTCCATGATATCCGTCTTTATATCCTTTCCTGGCAAAAAATCTGCTCAAAAACTCATTTAATGGAAATCTTATTGCGTCAAAAAACGAAAACTCGTAACCCGCCTTTATTCTTTCTTCTGCTTCATTTGGAGCATAAAGAGTAACGGTTTTTTTTAAGAATTGCTCTATTGTCTCGTAATTGTGATGAATGATGTTGTGTCTAAGATGCCCTGTTTCACCTTCAATTGATATTGGCTCATGAACATGGGTATTAATATATTTTCCCTTTCCTCTTTTAAAAAGCCTTAATTGATAATCAGGATACCAACCGGAATGCTCTATCCATTTACCGAAAATATAGTTCTGTCTTGGAATCCAATAACCGGTAACTATTGTTCGTTTTTTTATAACTTCACCTATTTCTTCTTTCAGCGGTTTTGATATTTCTTCGTCTGCGTCAAGATATAAAATCCAATCCGAAGTTGCTTTTTCAAAACCAAAATTCTTTTGAATATCAACCTCTAGAGGATTATTTTCCTGGGTAAATAGTTTATTTGTATATTTTTTGGCAATTTTAGCGGTATTGTCTGTTGAAGAGTTGTCAACTACTACTATTTCATCGACAAAACTTAAAGACTTAAGACATCGTTCTATGTTTTTCTCTTCGTTGTACGCAGAAATTACTGCAGAAATTTTAGCCATATTATTTTTTTAAATTTTCTCTCACCAATTTTATGTCTGATATTATCTCATTTTTAGCCAAGATAAACATCGTTGAAAAGTATACCACAACCCCGAATACGATCATAATTACCAAAGTTAAGATATTTTTAACAAAAATAGGGCTTACAAAATAAATAATACCACCCATTAGAACAGTTGCCAATATGGGATTAATAACTATTTTTGTAATGCTAAAATTAATATATCTTTTGACTATAAGTATCACTAAAATCACGGACAAGCCGATAAGAGCAGACGCAAAAGAAACCCCGCTAAAACCAAATAGCAAGATAAATATCGGCGTTAAAACCCAGGTTGAAATTGTCCAAAATACCATCAAGTATAGGGTTACTTTGATTTTCCCTATTGCATTCAGAGCATTTGTTAGTGGCGTTGATACGGATGAAAGACTTGCATTTATAGCAAAAAATGATAAGGATAATATTGCTGGTTCCCACTTAATGTATTTTGGAATAAGATGCACAAAATATGGCGCTAGAACAACTAGTCCCATAAGCGCGGGGAAAATTAAAAAACAAGCAGCAAATATGGACTTTTCTATTGCAGTTCTTAACACATCTTTATCATGTTGCAATCTTGAAAAGGAGGGAAAAGTAACTCTAATAACGTTATCCATAATAAGCCTTAGAGGCATAAATGCCCATTTTTGGGCAAAGCCAATGTATCCAACTTGTGCGAGGGGCAAAATTCTTCCTAAGAATAGAATAAATAAATCATCTTTTAATAAAGCTAATACACTATTTGTCTGGAAAGGTATTCCAAACGACAAAAGTTTTTTTGCTGCTTCTTTTTGGAAACCAAAACTTATTCTCCAAGGATTAATGATATAGATTACAATTACACCGGAGATTCCCCTTGCCAAAACAGCAAAAGTAAAACTTGCTACTCCAAAACCTTTGGCAGCCAAAATAACGGCAATGATATAAAAAAATAAATTTTCAACAATCTGAGGAATGACTAATTTTTCAAACTTTAATTGTCTTTCAAGAATTATTGATGGGATTGTTTTAAGAGAAGAAAGGAAAAA
>JAMCQQ010000154.1 GCA_023379515.1 Actinomycetota bacterium | reverse complement strand
AAATTTACGATTCCAATAATTACTGGCTTATTCTTGTGCATTTTTGACTTGTATTAATATATTATTAATGTAACGAATAACTAAAATCTTTCACAAATTTCTTATCAATTCTGGGGGAGGGCAGATTAAGGTCTTGCCCGGGACCAAATTCAATGACCTTCGTCACAATGAGCAATTCTTGGAATCGTAAATTTCTTCATGATGATTCCTCCTTCCAAATCTCCTGTTTATAAAATAAACCAGTACTATAACAAAGATGAGCAAACTTAATATTTGAGCTGCAGAAATCGACACACCAAAGATACCATAAGTTCTTTCATCCCCGCGGAAAAATTCGATTATAAATCTTCCTATTGAATATAGGCCTGCATACAGGAGAAAAAGCCCTCCATTCATTTTAATTTTGAATCTAAGCTTCAATAAAATTATAAAAATGATGAAATCAAGAGCAGCCTCGTAGAGTTGTGTCGGATGAAGAGGGATCCCGATAGGTGCCATGGACAGGGGATTATTAAAAGTGATGGCCCATGGAAGGTTGGTCGGTTTACCGTATGCATCACCGCTGAACAGACATGCTATCCGGCCTATTCCCTGACTAAGAATTAAAGCCGGGGCAAGAGTATCGGCGAGACTCCAGAAACTGATACGATTACGATGGGCAAACCAGATAACACCCAAAATACCACCGGCTATTGCTCCATGTATAGCGAGCCCTCCATGCCATATTGCCAAAATTTCAAGAGGGTTTTTAAAATAATAAAGCGGAGTTGTAAAAATGACGTGAAATATACGAGCTCCTATTATGCCAGGTAGAACCAGGAATGGAAACAAGCGATCGGCTGTTTCCGCTTTAAGGCCTCTCTTAGCAGCCTCTCTTCGTGCTACCAGCCAGCCAGTGATTATTGCAATTGCAACTATCATACCATAGGTACTGATATGCAGTGGTCCGATATGAAAAAGAATTGGGTACATTTTTAGATATCCTTATTTTAAAATTAATAAATTAAAAAATTTTTAATATTTGTTAAATCTATGATAAGTTTCTAATATTTATTAAACCTATAATAAGCCCATGCCTCCCATGCGACCTCTTTGTTTTCTTTATAGAGCAGTGTGAATGATCAAGCATTAATGATAATTAAGAATCTGAATGAATTTAAGAAAAATTCTTTAGCCCGGATTTTCACATCAAACATCCTGAGCTCTTCAGGTTTAAGGCAAGTCTGACTTATTTTCAATTGTCCTTATTCTTGTGGATTCTGAAGAATGATCCTCATGTCCATGATGCTTCATGCCTCTCATCATAAAAATATGAGAAAGTGGACAGAGAAGAAGGAGTGCGAAAAAAAACAATTTATTTAATGGTATGCCCAGAGAAAATAACACAAAGAATACACCCATAGGAACCACGCAGCCTAATATCATTAAAATTAAATGTTTCTTGCTCATTTTATTTTTTTGTTCAGATTGTTCAGACATAATATTTTTCTCCTTTAAACTAATTTCTTACCGGCCCTATTTAAACGGTAATTATGCATGTACCCCGCATAGGCATATAAATATGATGCACTATTCTATTGACGTTGTCAAGCGTTCCTGCTAAACTTTTGAATTAAATTTATAAAGGTGAAGGTAAAATTTATGAGCTCATATGCCAAAGATAAAAATGACATCTTAATAAGATTAAAGCGAATGGAGGGTCAGCTGCGCGGCATTCAGCATATGGTGGAAGAGGGGAAATATTGTATTGATATACTGATTCAGCTCTCCTCAATTGCAGCAGCCAGTCAGAAAGTTGGTTTGATCATTCTGGAGGATCATATTCGTGGTTGTGTGGTTGATGCCATATCAAAACCCAATCAGGATGCTGCAGTTCAAGAATTAGTGGATGTTGTACATAAATTTATAAAAAATTCATAGAAAGTTTCTTGTAACGATATGATACCAGTAATAATAGAAATCCTTTCTCCCGGTAAAGTATCAAACTGTCAGTTCATGTTCTGATATAAATTTCCTATCTGCTTGATTTAATCTGTTGTTAGACTAACAGACTTTAATGTTATTTGATATAAAATTAAGCGGAACATCAACTGGAATAGCTAAAGCCTATTTGTAAAGACGAGTAACTAAAAAATCCTAATATATTTTATTGACATCTGATTTTTTTTTATTTATAATTCCCTATTAAAACGATAGTTAAAGTAGTAAACCAAATCTAAAAGCACTGACAGAAGAATCTTATTTTTTTATAAATAATAAAATGTGAATATGTCCAAGGAAAAAATGAAAAAGACAAAAAATAAAAAAACAGAAAATTTATCAAATAAAACTCCTCGTGCTGTACAGGACTTATATATAAATATAGTGCCAGGCAAAATATTATTTTTAGCAATTTTTATAATCTCGGCGGCGTCTCTGTCATTTGAGATTATAATTACCAGAATTTCATCAATCCTTTTTACTTTTAATTATGCTTTTATATTAGTGTCTCTTGCTATCCTGGGACTGGGCTGCGGAGGAATCTTTGCTTTCTATAAGTTGAGAACACGGGAAACCGAAATCTTAGATAATATTTATAATATACTTTCACTTTATGGCAGTTTATTTGCCTTAAGTGTGATGTTTTTTATTATTTTGGTAACTTCACTGTCTTTTTTTATTTACATTATCCCATTTTTTATAATTTCTTTTATACCTTTTTTCTTTGCCGGGTTTTTGCTGGCAATCATTTTTAGGGCAATACCGCAGGATAGTTTTAAGATTTACGCCTTTGATCTTCTGGGAGCAGCTACTGGTGTTATTTTTGTTATCCTTGCTTTAAATAAGTTTAGTGGGGTAAATATCGTACTGTTTATCAGCATATTAGGGATGATTGCATCTTTCCTATTTTTAAAACGTGAGAATATACGCAGAGGATCTTTAAAAATATTTACTGTAGCTGTTGGGACAGCCTTATTTTCTATCGCTTTATTGATTACAAATCTAACCTTTGGCTTTCTTGGTGAAATTCCTACAAGGAATGATCCTCTAAAAGAATTAAGTTCTGCATTGAACGATTATAATTCTGAAATAATTGACAGCAGGTGGAGTACTTTTGGCAGAACGGATTTAGTTAAATTCCTGGATGATGATAAAAGAATGTATCTGTTTATTGATGGGGGAGCGGGCACACAGATGCTTAAGTTTGATGGAAATATTGAAAATACATACGACAATATAGGACTTTTAAAAGATCATATGGCAGGAGCATTTCCATTTCTTTTGCTTAAAGAAAATGAGAAAAATAATATGCTTATAATCGGACCCGGAGGAGGCCGGGAAGTTTTACTTGGTTTGGTCAATAAAGTAGACAATATTACCGCGGTAGAAGTAAATAAGGATTTTGTTGATATTGTTAAAGAATATAAGGATTACAACGGTGGAATATATACGGATTTTAAAAATGTCAATGTCATAGTTAAAGAGGGAAGGGATTTTATAAGAAATACAAAAAATAAGTTTGACATAATCATGCTTACTATTCCGGTTACCAAAAGCTCAAGAAGCATCGAAGGATATGCTTTAACCGAAAATTACCTTTTGACAGTTGAATCCGTTAAAGACTATTTAAATCATTTGTCAGAAGAAGGAAGAATGATTGTCGTATTGCATAATTCAGCCGAAACCATGCGTTTTGTAACTACCTCTCTGGAAGCGCTTGAAAGTATGGGGTTTGATAAGAAAGCGGCAATGGAACGGATTTATGTTGTCGGAGAAGAAATGATGCCCCTGGTGGTTCTTAAAAAAAATCCTTTTACAATTGAGGAATCGAAAGAGATACATGACTATATGCATGGCTTGGGATTTGACACGGCACAAACTTACATACCTCACATCGGGCAGCAATTTCAAGATGTTAAACATCAAGATGGTACGACAATGACCCATTACATGTTCAATAATTCTTTGGTGAATTTATCAAAAGGAAAGATAAATACAAAGGATCTGGTAAAATCGGTATACTTTAATATTAGTCCGGCTACCGACGACAGACCATTTTTCTTTGATAATCAGCCCGGTATTCCTAATAATTTGGTTTCTCTGCTCTTATTTGCTGCTCTTGTTAATTTAAGTGTTATCCTTCCTCCTATAAAGTTCCGGAAAGCTCAAAAAAATTTTTTAAAACTTATGTCGCTGTTCCTGTTTTTAGGTGCGGGCTTTATGATGATAGAAATATCATTTTTCCAAAAATTAACATTCTATCTGGGTTCACCGACGATTTCATTGGCAGTAATTTTAACTTCCCTTTTGACAGGAATGGGAGTTGGCAGTTTTGCAAGCAGAAGAATATATAATGGGCAGAATATAAAAAAGTTGGTTTTATCCGGTTTTTTAGTATTTATAATAGCCACCGGACTATTTTTTGCAATTCCGTTTATAATGAACGGTTTCGGTCAGATTAGTATTCTAAACAAATCCATACTAACTTCGCTGCTGTTGATTCCGTTGGGTTTTATTTTGGGTATCCCGTTCCCGACAGGTATCAACTTAACAAAAGAAATGAGATTTGAAAGTTCAGTTCCATGGCTATACGGTATAAACGGAACAATGTCTGTTTTAGGATCGGTTCTTGCTTTAACCATATCCACAATATTAGGTTTTACCGCTTCTTTAATTTTGGGAACATTATGCTACTTGGCAATAGCACTTATTTTTAAATTTGGAAAACAGGCTGATTAATAAATATTTTTAAATGCATAAGGTTATAAAAAATTTAGTCTTGAAGGAGAAAAATGAAACGGGAATTTAATAATATACTTGAAGCAATCGGCAAAACGCCGCTGATTAGATTGAATAGAATGGCTAAAGATATCAAATCAGAGATCTATGTTAAGCTTGAATATTTAAATCCGGGAGGCAGCGTTAAGGACAGAATAGGGCTTACTATGATTGAAGCTGCGGAAAAAGAAGGGCTCTTAAAACCCGGCGGAACAATTATCGAGGCTACAGCCGGTAATACCGGAGTAGGGCTGGCTCTTGTCGCAGCGATAAAGGGGTACCGGATCATATTTGTCATGCCTGATAAAATGAGTGAAGATAAAATCAGTCTTCTTAAAGCTTACGGAGCAGAAGTTGTTATTGTCCCTACATCGGTTCCGCCTGATTTTAAGAGCCCTGCTTT
>JAMCQQ010000153.1 GCA_023379515.1 Actinomycetota bacterium | reverse complement strand
AGCATAATATTTGGAATCTATAATTTTCCCCTTTACCATTGCATAAGCTCCAACTTTAATATTTCCTTTAATGAAAAAATTTGGAATTGATGCTATTCCTTTAAAACATGAAAAATTAAATGAATGGAGGGATCCGTTTAAGGGAATTACATATTTTGATAAAAAACATCTTTGACAATTCAAGAATAAATCCAATTTTGAACGGCTAAGCTTGAATGACACTCCGGGGGTATATAAATTGCCTTTTCTGTTTGGGTTATAATATTTCGACATTAACTACTATTTTAACAGTTATTCTTCTTAACTACCAGAAGCATAGATATTATAAAAATTACTCTTTGTTAAAAAATCTTTTCAATCTATCTAAAAAACCATTTCTTCTTATAGATTTTTGACTTTCTTCTGCTTCCACAGAATGTTTTGATTCCCATATAATGTATGATATTCCATTAGAATTAAAAGAAATTTTTCTAACATTTCTGTCGTTTGCAGTTTCTTTAGTTTTCTCGTCCTCCATAATATCAGAAGGCATATTATCTCCTATTTGCTCCATAATTCTATCAGTCATGTTAACATCAGAGTTATTTGCTCCTCCGTCTATTATTCTTAAATTAGGATTTTGCCAAGCAATTTTTTCTCTTGCCATATTTATTCCTTACCCCTACTTAATCTTCTTCTTTTTGCATTTTTATTCTTTTTTCACAGGATATAATTTTCCATTTTCCATAATAAGCAAATTGTATCAAGTTTAAAGAGAAATTTCAAACTATAAGATAGTAATCCCTGTGATTTATTTTCTATTGAGTTTTTAAGCTTGTAGTGCTACAATACTCGTTACGCTGCCCCAAAACTATGTCACCAGAAAGACATGTTCATGTATTACCAGGCAAAAGACCTCCTTTGGAGAGAAGACACTCTGCATTAATTGCTATTCCTTCATCTTGGTCTCAAATGCACGAAATTCTCAAAAAAGATTTTGAAAACAATCAAGAAATGCTTGATTTTCTAGAAAATAACAGAACTTTTTATATGAGATTTTTCGAGGCACGCTATGATATTGCTACCCAGCAGGGATCAGAAAAATTTATAAAATTCAGGTCGAGATTTGATAATCCTAATTCAAAATTTTATAAAGAGGAGCGTTTTACCACAGGAAAACCAATTATATTAAATATCAACCGCCGTTTATTCCCCAATAAAAGTCTTGTCGTAAGATAAATTTGCCTCCTTAAGCTACACCTGTGCTACAATTAATTTATGGGCTATATTAAAAACTACACCGATCTTGCAATTACCAAACAAAGGGCAGTTGTTTTAGATTTAATTGAAACCGCTCTTGCCTCAATTCAGCCTCAAAATGTTTTAGAAAAAAATTTTGGGCTAAAGGGTCCGACCCTTAAAATTCTTGATAAAAAAATAAATCTTAAAGATTACGAGCGTATTTTTCTAATCGGCTTTGGCAAAGGTTCTGCTGGAATTTCAAAAATAGTTGAAGAAAAATTAGGTAAACACTTAACAAAAGGTTTTGTAATTGATACTAACAAAGCAGATTTTGAAAAAATAGATTTTACGCTAGGCACTCACCCTCTTCCGTCCGAAGAAAATCTCAACTTTACTCAAAAAACAATAGAACAATTGAGCAATTTAACAGTTAATGATTTGGTTTTGGTCGTTATATGCGGAGGAGGTTCTGTGATGTTTGAAAAAACACATAATATTTCTTTAAAAAAATTAATAGAGGTTAACGATGCTCTTCTTCACTCCGGCGCAACAATTTCGGAAATGAATACCATAAGAAAACATTTATCTGCTGTTAAAGGAGGAGGTTTAATAAAGCATTTATTTCCTGCAAAAATAGTTTCCTTACTATTTTCAGACGTTCCGGGAAACGACTTATCGGTTATTGCATCGGGTACAACTGTTATGGATAAAACTACCGTTAATGATGCCTTGGCTATATACAATAAATATGGACTGGAAAAACTTAAACTGTCGGAAAATGATTTTTCCGAAACCCCAAAAGACGAAAATGTTTTTTCAACAACAGAGAATTTTTTAATGCTAAGTAATTTAACGGCGCTTAACGCAATGCAGAATAAGGCAAAAGAACTAAGAATAAATTGTGAGATTTACTCTGATAGATTTGAGTCCGAAGCAGACTTAGCAGGTAAAGCCTTAATTGAAAAAACTAAACCCCATTCCCTGCTTATTACAGGAGGAGAAACTACTGTAAAAGTTGCAAACCGTAACGGAGTTGGAGGCAGAAATCAGGAAGTTGTTCTTTCCGCTTTATATTCTTTAGATGAAAAAACCGTTATTGCCTCTTTTGCTTCAGACGGATTTGATAACACATCATTTGCAGGAGGAATTGGAGATATTCATACACTTGAAAAAGCAAAAAAATTAGGAATTAACCCGCAAGAATTTTTAAGCGCAAATAACAGTTTTAATTTTTTCAAAAATATACAAGACGGAATTTTTACAGATAGACTTCCCTCTAATGTTTCTGATTTAATAATAGTATACAAAAAATAAAAAATTAAACATAAAATATTAAATACATCTTTCGACCCTGAGCTCAAGACCGAAGGGCATATGAAATATGAAAAATAATAAGAATGAAATACTAACAGAAATATTTAATTTTTAATATGTATTTTTTATCTTTTATCTTTTATATTTAATATCATTATGATTGCAGAGATTTTTGACGAAAAAGTAAAAGAGCTTGAATTAAAAGCAAACGAGGCGCGTCAGCTTTTGATTGAAACTTTATTGGAAGCAGGTTCGGGGCATAGCGCCGGACCATTGGGTATGGCAGATATTTTTACTGCATTTTATTTCCATATTTTAAATCACGATCCTAAAAACCCCCAGTGGCAAGATAGAGATAGATTAATTCTTTCCAATGGACACATTTGCCCTATCCGCTATGTTTCTATGGCTCAAGCAGGCTATTTCCCTTTAGAAGAACTGAAAACCCTAAGAAAAATTAACTCAAGACTTCAAGGACATCCGCATCGACAAGCACTCCCTGGTGTTGAAACAACTTCAGGACCTTTAGGAGAAGGGTTATCACAAGGCATTGGCATTGCACTAGCAGCAAAATTAGATAAAAAAACTTATCATACCTTTGTTTTAACTTCAGACGGAGAACATCAGGAGGGAAACCTTTGGGAAGCAGTAATGTTTGCGGGAAAACATAAACTTAATAACCTAACGCAAATAATCGACAGAAATAATATTCAAATAGACGGATTTACGGAAAACGTTATGCCGCTGGAACCATTAAAAGAAAAATATCTATCATTTAACTGGGAAGTTTTAGAAGTAGACGGAAACAATATCCGAAGCTTTATAAATACGGTTAAACAAGCCCTGGCTATTTTTGAAAAACCGGTTTGTATTATTGCTCATACAGTTCCCGGGCTTGGGGTTTCGTTTATGGAAAAGGATTTTACCTGGCATGGCAAACCGCCGAATAAAGAAGAAGCCCAAAAAGCGCTAACCGAACTTAGAACTTTGCAGGGAAGAATTATATCGGAACATCAATAAGTAGAAAGTTATAATGTTTATAAAGTTATAAAGTCGGAAATTAAATTACTTTATGAACTTTAAGAACTTCTTACTTTATAACTTGGTTTATGTTAAACAAAGATTTAAAACTAAACGAAAAATTGTTTGAGGATTCTGTTGAACAAAAAGCAACCCGTGACGGATTCGGAGAAGCTTTGGTTGAACTTGGTGAAAAAGACCCGAATGTAGTTGTTTTAACAGCCGACCTTTCCGAAAGTACAAGAACTCAACTGTTCGAAGAAAAATTCCCGGAAAGATTTTTTGAAGTAGGCGTTGCCGAACAAAACATGGCGGCAATCGCAGCAGGCCTTGGAACAAACGGAAAAACTGCTTTTATTTCTTCTTACGCTACTTTTTCTCCGGGCAAAAACTGGGAAACTATAAGAACAACTATTGTCTACAACAACGCGAACGTAAAAATTGCAGGACACCACAGCGGAATTATGACAGGCCCCGACGGAGCTACTCATCAGGCAACTGAAGACATTGCTATAACAAGGGTCTTTCCTAATATTACAGTTTTTGTTCCCTGTGATGCAATTGAGGCTAAAAAAGTAACTTTAGAAGCGGCAAAAATTAACGGTCCTGTTTATTTAAGATTTACAAGAGATAAGACTCCTGTTATCACAACTCAAGACACTCCTTTTGATAAAAATAAAATTCAAACTTTCTGGATAAGCGAAAACCCTAAAGCAACTATTTTTGCCTGCGGATACATGCTCTATTATGCTCTGCTGGCGGCTAAAAATCTGGAAACAAAGGGTGTTAATGTAATCGTTGCAAATGTAACAGCCATAAAACCAAGTGACGAAAACACTATTGTTGAACTTGCAAAACAAACAGGAAAAGTTGTAACCGTTGAAGACCATCAAATTGCAGGAGGAATGGGAAGCATGATTGCTGAAATTTTGGCAAAAAAACATCCTACCCAAATGGAATTTATCGGACTTTTGGATAAGTTTGCGGAATCGGGTACTCCAAGAGATTTAATTAAAAAGTACAAAATGGATGAAGTAGCAATAGAAGAGGCAGTCCAGCGAATTATCATTCACAATTAATCTAATTATTCTAATTACTCTAATTGACCTAAATTTTAAAAATTAGTAATTAGAAATTAGAAATTTTCAGGATATGGACAAAAGTTTATTTGAAGAGCTTAAAAAGCATGTTACCGGCGAGGTCTACGAAGACGAACAAACTTTACAAAAATTTAGCCATGACGCAAGCATTTTTGAAGTAAATCCGAGAGCTGTTGTTTTCCCCAAAAATAGCAATGACGTTAAAAATTTAGTTAATTTTGTCAACAACAATAAAAAAGAACATCCGTTTCTTTCTTTAACCGTAGACCTCGCCGGTACGGATATGGGAGGAGGAAGTTTAAATGATTCAATAATTGTTTCTTTTACAAACCATCTTAATAATATTATCGGCATTGAAGGAAATGTGGCAACTTGTGAGCCCGGTGTTTATTACCGAGATTTTGAAAAATATACTCTCAACCACGGACTTATCTTCCCTTCTTATCCTGCGTCAAGAGAAATTTGCGCAATGGGTGGGATTATAAATAATAATTCGGGCGGAGAAAAATCTTTTGAATACGGAAAAACCGAAAATTTTGTCAAAAAACTTAAAATGGTTCTGTCGGATGGGAACGAATATGAATTTAAAGCCTTAAATAACAGGGAACTTTCGGAAAAATTACTTTTAGATACTTTCGAGGGGAAAATCTATCGGGAAATGTACACTTTAATTACTAAAAATTACCAGGAAATTATGGCGGCAAAACCAAAAGTTTCCAAAAACTCTGCGGGATATTTTCTATGGAATATTTATGATAAGCAAAAAAAACTTTTTGATTTAACAAAACTTTTCGTAGGCGCTCAAGGAACTCTTGGCATCATGACACAAGTTAGCTTAGAACTTATCCCTGTTAAAAAACATTCCGAAATGCTGGTTGTTTTTTTAGAACAAAAAGACATGGATAATCTGGGACACATTATTAATGCTATTCTTCCCCTTAAACCGGAAAGCATTGAAACTTACGACGACAACACTCTAAAACTTGCGGTTAAATATTTCAAAGAATTTGCAAAGAAATTAGGAACTAAAAATATTATTTCAACTGCAATTCACTTTATTCCCGAGTTTTTAATGGTTTTAAAAGGCGGTATGCCAAAACTTATTTTGCAAATTGAATTTACCGGAAATAATTTCGACGATTTAATAGATAAAATAAATAACTTAAAGAATGCCCTTAAGCCTTTTAATTTAAATATGCGAGTTGCGGGAAACGAAATGCAGTCTAAAAAATACTGGCTAATAAGACGTGAAAGCTTTAGTCTCTTGCGGGAAAAAATAAAAGATAAACATACTGCTCCTTTTATAGATGATTTCGTTGTAAACCCGGAACATTTACCCGAATTTTTACCAAAGCTAAATAAGATACTCTCCAAATATCCAAGCCTTATTTATACGGTTGCAGGGCACATGGGTGACGGCAATTTTCATATCATTCCCCTAATGGATATAACAGATGAAAAGGAACGTGAAATTATCCCGGTTTTAGGTAAAGAGGTTTATGATTTGGTTTTTAAATATAAAGGTTCAACAACCGGTGAGCATAACGACGGCCTTGTTAGAAGTTCTTACTTAAAACAAATGTATGGAGATAAAATTTATGAACTTTTTGAAAAAACAAAAGAAATATTTGATCCAAAAAATATTTTTAATCCGAGAAAAAAAGTAAATTCAAGTATGGATTATGCCATGAAGCATATACGAACTAATTGGTAGATTTATTAAAAGAGAAACTAAATACCTTATAAAAACTCTCAAACTTCTTACTGATTGTTTCAATTACACTTGCTTTACCGATTTCCCCATTATAAAATTTTTCAATTACATCCCAAAAAATAGTTCTGCCTACGGCAAAACCAATAACACCATCTACTTTTGCACCTACTCTTAGCCACTCCTGCACTTTTTCTTCATTTGCGCCTCTTCCTAAAATTACAACGCCAACATTTTCTCTTCCTCCTGATTTAACTTCCGAAATCACACCCGAATAATCAGCTGCTGTTTCCATTCCTTCAAGTTTCCAAACATCAGGCTCTATACCTTCTGCTTGAAGTGTTTTAACAACCTCTGTAGTTAATTCCGGCCGCAACTTCTTATCATAAGCCTCCCTGCTACCGTTAACTTCAAGAAGTTGTTCTTTGGTTGGCAAAACCAAAACTTCCAATAAAAATTTATAATTATTTTCATGAGCATAGTCGCTTAAAATTTTTAATCTATCTTGTTGTCTTTTTTTTGATATATCACTATCCTTAGGATTATATTTAATTAAAACTTTAACAAAATCAGGTTTAAATTTTTCAATATGCGCCTTGAAATCTTTATACATAAAATCAAATTCTTCGTGCCCGCTTTTTTCTGTAGTTAAAATTGTTATAAAACCATTATGTTTTGCATCCAACAAAACTTCCTCCCCAAATTCTTCATCTACTAAAATTGCGGAATTTTCTTTTGGAATTGTTTTTTCAACCGCTTTCTTAAAACCTTTATAAATCAACATCTTAAATTCTTTAATTAATTCTTTTTCTTGAGCTGATAGTTCGCTTGTAAACTTTTTGCCAAAAAGCTGTGTAGCAAAAGTAGAACGGTGATCAAAGGCGAGTATAAAAATCTGTTTATTATAGCCTAATCGTAATGAATCCATACATTTTAGTTTGACTGTAATTTCTATTTTTGTCAACGAGGTTTAGAAATTAAATTAGATCGGAAGAGCAC